>CABUZF010000051.1 GCA_902495985.1 uncultured Collinsella sp. | reverse complement strand
TATCCTGTTGAAGTTTTGTGACACCCCCGATGCCGCCCACGCGGTACCAAGGAGCTTCTACCTATGGACGTCGCCGCATTCTTACTGGCTCTTGTGCCGATTATTTGGCTGGTCGTGATGCTGCTGTGCTTTAAATGGCCAGCTTGGAAGGCCGCTATCGGATCGTTTGTCCTTTCGTGCTTGCTTGCCTTCGCATGGTGGCACCTGCCGGCAGCGCAGATCGCGACCGCCTCGCTCGAAGGTTTTTTGATGGCTCTGTGGCCCATCGTCCTGGTGATCATCGCCGCGGTGTTCACGTATAACCTGTGCGTTCGTACGGGCGCCATGGACGTGATCGGCAGCATGATCACCTCCATCAGCAGCGACCGCCGTCTGCTGGCGCTGCTCGTGGCTTGGTGCTTCGGTGGCTTTATGGAGGGCATGGCCGGCTTCGGTACCGCTGTCGCCATTCCCGCCGGCATGCTCGCGGGCCTGGGCTTTGAGGCCGTGCCTGCCGTGCTCATCTGCCTGCTGGCCAACGGCGTGCCCACGCCCTACGGCTCCATCGGCATCCCCACGGTGTCCGTTGCCGACCTGGTGGGTTTGGATTCCCTTCACCTAGCGACCGTTCAGCTGGTGCAGCTCGCACCGTTCTTTGTGGTGATGCCGCTATTTATTGTGCTGGTTGCGGGCCGTGTTGCCGATGACCAGGGCAATGCCGCGAGTGTGGGCGAGCGTCTGCACGGTGTTGCCGGCGTGGCGTTGCTCTCCGGCGTGTCGTTTGTCGGCGCGGCTCTGGTCGTTGCCATGTTTGTGGGCCCCGAGCTGGCCGTGGTCGTAGGATCCATCGTTTCGCTCGCGCTGACAGCTGCGCTTGCCATGCGTGCCGAGAAGTCGGGGCATCTGGACGCACGCTTCCATATGAATATCGAGGCCGGCGAACAGCTCACCGTTAAATCGGCGCTTTCGGCCTGGTCGTGCTTCATTCTGATTTTTGTACTGCTGCTGGGTACGTCCAACCTGGTGCCCGCCGTGCATGCCGCGCTTGCGCCCTTTGCAAGCCACGTGCAGGTGTATTGCGGCGAGAACCCCGGTACGCTTACGTTTTCGTGGATTAACACGCCGGGTGTTTGGATCTTCCTGGCCGCGTTTGTCGGCGGTGCCATTCAGGGTGCTTCGCCACGCATGATGGGCGAGGTGCTGGCCGCGACTGTGAAGCAGATGATGCCGACGGTGATCACGATGCTTTCGGTGCTGGGCTGTGCCAAGGTGATGGGCTATGCGGGCATGATCTCTTCGATCAGCGCGTTCTGCATCGCCGTCGCCGGTGGGCTGTACCCGATTCTGGCTCCGTGGATCGGCGCAGTCGGTGCGTTTGTGACCGGCTCGGGCACGTCCTCGGGCATGCTGTTTGGCCCCATTCAGAGCCAGGCTGCCACTGCGCTGGGTGTGAGCGACTACTGGATGGTCGCGTTGAACGCCCTGGGCGTCGCCGCCGGTAAGATGATCTCGCCGCAGACCCTCGCCATTGGTCTTGCCGCCGTGCTCGTGCGCGGTAAGGATGCCGAACTCCTGGGCGCCGTCCTGCCCTACGCCGCCGGCATGCTGGTCCTGATGAGCGCCATAGCCATGCTCGGCCAAGGCCTGCCGCTGTAGTCGGCACTTAGGGACGTTCCTTATAATATGAGCAGGACATTGTCAAGAGGCAAAATCGGGCCTGGCCCCAACGATATGGGGTCAGGCCCTCTCCCTATATCAGCCCGTCCGCGGCGACCTCGGCGTGTCTTCCCGACGCTCGTCTTTGCAGTTTAATATCCGCCCGCGGCGATCTCTCGCTGGGCAATCCGTTGCTACGGCTGAGGCTTCTACGTCGAACCGACAGTCTGTGCACGCGTGTGGCGCCCTGTGCGCTCGCAGAAAAGGGACCTGAGGTTCGCCTCAACGGCTTCGGATCGAACCGCTTCCGGGGTGATCGGCTTATGTGCGGGGGACCGGCCCCCCTACGCCTCCTCGGCCATGAGGCCGACCGCCCACACCCAGCAGGCGAGCTCGCGCGCCGTGGCCACGTTCGCCTTGTTGTTGTGGACCCCGCGCGCGAGCAGCGCCTCCCGCCTCTCGACCAGCCTCCGCACGCCCTTGGCGGCATGCCTGCGGGCGACCCGGTCCGGGGCCTGGCCCTTGGCGAGGTCCTTCGGCCGCCCCGAGCACGTCAGGTAGTGCCACGCGGCCTCGACCAGCGCCTTCCTCAGGTGCTTGTTGCCGGCCTTGGTGATCGCGCCCCTGCGGTCGCTCTCCCCGCTGGAGTGCTCGGAGGGCGTCAGGCCGACCCATGCGGCGAACGACCGGGCGTTCCTGAACCTCGAGAACTCGCCGGCCTCGAACACGAGGTCGGCGGCCGTCGCGGTGTCGACGCCCTTGAGGCAGCGCAGGGAGTCGACCCTCCTCCTCCACCTGGGCTTGCGGGCCTCGGCCTCGACGAGCCCCTCGAGCCGCGCCTTCTCCTCCGCCGCCCGCCTGACCGCGTCGACGTAGTAGGCGAGCACGTCGTTGTCGGCCCCCTCCGCGAACCTAATCGACTCGATCCAGGACCAGTGCGCCCGGGTCCAGTTGCCCTTCCTGCGGCCGGTGGGCGTCCTCTCGTCGAAGGCGAGCCCGTGCCTGAGCAGGAACTTGGAGAGCCGCTGCTTCGCGCGCGAGAGGTCGTCCCTCGCGTCCTCGAGCGCCCTGGTCAGGTCGCGGGCGGCCTCGCACTCGTCGTCGGGGACCCACACCTCGACGACGTTGCCGACCGACAGCATGCGGGCGAGGAACTCGGCGTCGTTGCGGTCGTTCTTCCTGCGCCTGTCCGCGCTGGGCTTGATCATCTTCGAGACGGCGCCGACCACGCAGTCGACCCCGAGGCCGGAGAGCCTCTTCTGCAGGTCGAACCCCGTGACCCCGGATTCGTACACGCACCTGGCCTTTGGGTCCACGGACCGCACCCACTCCGCGACTGCCCCGGCGTCGTAGCCGAAGGTCGCGCAGCGCACCTCCCCGGTCATGACGTCGAGGGAGACTGCCTTTATCGAGCGGGCGTGGACGTCGAGGCCGACGAAGGTGGTAGTATCGAGCATGGGAGCCCCTTCCATGAATGCGGCGTGGCCGCCACGGTTGGATTAGACACTCACCATTGTCGGCCTAATCCGCGGTCTTTCATGCAGCAGGGGCTCTCAATGTTTTTATGTCCTGCTCATATCGTCTGTGCCGGCACTCTGGGAACGTCCCTAAGTGCCGGCATCCGGGGACACTCCTTGAATGTTGTCTGTTCAAGAGTGTCCCCAATGACTAGTCGTTTAAAAGCGTCCCCAATGACTAGGCCGCTTGCCTGCGATTTTTGACCGTTGGGCGGGCTTGCCGCCCTTGCCGCAAAAACGTTTTTGCATATCGGGTACAACGGGCTTTACGTGAGTAAAGTGCGCGTCGCGTCAACGTGTCGCGTTTTTAAAGGAGGCCCCATGCCTGGTGTTACCCCTGCAGAAGTTCTGTCCAACTTTGGTATTACGCTCGTTGAAGATCCCGCCGAGAATCAACCCCGTCTGCTGGTGGACCTGCCGGCGGCAGAGCTTGTCGAGCACGCTATTCGTCGCAAAGAGGGCCGTATGGCTTCTAATGGCGCGCTCGTGATCGAGACGGGGGAGCGCACTGGTCGTTCGCCCAACGATCGTTTTATCGTTGACACCCCCGATGTTCACGACAAGATCGCCTGGGGTGCGGTCAACCGCCCACTGTCCGTCGAGAGCTATGAGGCCATCAAGGCCGGCATCGTCGACTATCTCAACGAGCGCGACGTGTTCGTCACGCGCGGCATGGCGGGCGCTGACCGCAACCACACGCGTCGCCTGCTTGTTGCCTGCGAGCGTGCCAGCCAGGCACTCTTCATTAAGCAAATGCTCGCCCGTCCGCTCGCCCGCGAAATCGCGCGCACCGGCGAGCCCGACTTCTGCGTGCTCGCAGCGCCCGGTTACCAGTGCGATCCTGCCATCAAGGGCCTCAACTCCAGCGCCGCCGTGGTCATCAACTTCCAGGAGCGCGTGATTTTGGTCGCGGGTACCGGCTACTCCGGCGAAATCAAAAAGTCCATCTTCAGTGTCATGAACTACCTGCTGCCTGTCGAGGACGACGTGCTGCCCATGCATTGCTCGGCCAGCATGGATCCCGTCACGCACGAGACCGCCGTGTTCTTTGGCCTGTCCGGCACCGGCAAGACCACGCTTTCGGCCAATCCCACGCGCCTGCTGATCGGCGACGACGAGCACGGTTGGTCCGACATGGGCATCTTCAACATCGAGGGTGGCTGCTACGCCAAATGCGAGGGCCTGGACGCCTTCCACGAGCCCGAGATCTTCAACGCCGTCCGTTTTGGCGCCATTTGCGAAAACGTGGTGCTCGACGAGAACCGCAAGCCCAACTACGACGACATCTCGATCACGCACAACACGCGCGTGGCCTATCCCGTGGAGCACATTCCTAACGCGTGGACTAAGGGCATGGGCACCACTCCGAGTGTCGTGCTGTTCCTGACTTGCGACGCTTTTGGCGTGCTGCCGCCCATCTCGCGCCTGACGGCCGACGCCGCCATGTACCACTTTGTGACGGGCTTTACGGCTAAGATTCCCGGCACCGAGGTCGGCGTCACCGAGCCCACGCCCACGTTCTCTTCGCTGTTCGGCGAGCCGTTTATGCCGCTCGACCCCATGGTTTACGCCAAGATGCTTGGCGAGCGCATTGCCGACGGCCGCACGCGCGTGTACCTGGTCAACACCGGCTGGATCGGCGGCGGCTACGGCGTGGGTCATCGCATCGAGCTGGCCTACACGCGCTCGCTGGTCGCGCGCGCCCTCGACGGCACCTTTGAGGACAGCGAGTTCGTGCACGACGACATCTTTAACGTCGACATTCCCACGACGTGCCACGGCGTGCCCGATGGCATCCTGGTGCCGCGCCAATACTGGCAGAGCACCGCGCGCTACGACGAGGCCGCGCACAACCTGGCGGTGATGTTCGAGGAGAACTTCGAGAAGAAGTACTCGCACCTGCCCGAGTCCGTCAAAGCCGCCGGCCCGCACGCCCAGGTGTCCGCCGAGGCCCGTCATCGCGGCCGCGGCCTGCTGGGACTCCGCCACTAGCTTCGCCGTGAGTCCATATCCACCACAAAGGGGACAGGCACCTTTGTGGTGGTTTTGCTCACGTGGATGACTCGGGTTACAATACGCCTGACATATCGTCCCCTTCTCCGGATGGGGACAGCGTAAGCGTTCTTGTGACGGCACCGTAGGACTTTGAAGGTGGTCGTTGTAAGGGCGCTTTTTGTTTAGGCGCTCGCGTTGGCGCGAATCGTGAAGGGAGCATGCGTGAAGAGCTTTATTGCCGAGGATTCATTTTGGGAGCTGTTTCCGCAGGCAGCGGTCGGTGTTGTAGTCGTTGAGGGCATGAAACCCGCGGCGCAGATTCCTCAAGAGGACGTGGACGCGATTGCGGCGCTGCTCGATCGCGCCAATATCGACGCGGAGCGTCATCTGACCAGCGACACTATCAGCGAGAACGCACCGGTCAAGGCATGGCGCGAGGCGTATCGTCTGTTCAAGACTAAGAAGGGTGCGCGTTGTTCGATTGAGAACCTGCTTAAGCGCGTGCTCAAGGGCAAGCCGGTCGGTCATATCACGCCGGCGGTGGATATTTACAACACGGTGTCGCTGACCTACGCGCTGCCCGTGGGAGGCGAGGATCTGCATGCGATCGAGGGAGACCTTCGCCTGAAGGTGACCGACGGTGGCGACGCGTTCTTGCCGCTTGGCGAGGAGGCGGACGATCCGACGCTGCCCTGCGAGCTGGCCTATATCGATGATGCGGGCGCCGTGTGCCGCTGCTGGAACTGGCGCGACGGCGTTCGAACGGCTCTGTCCGATGATTCGGCCGATGCGTTCCTGGCGATTGAGTGCGTGGAGCCCGAGCGAATGAAGGACTGCCAGGCCGCGATCGATCGCCTCGCTGAGTTGCTCGAGCGTTATCTGGGAGCGACGGTTGTCGTTAAGACGCTTGTGACTCGCGACAATCCCTGCGTGGAGCTGTAGCGAAGTCTGCGGATCAAACTCGACGGTCAAAACCACCACAATGGTGCCTGTCCCCTTTGTGGTGGTTTTTATGTTGATGGGTTAACAAATAGGGTGCGCAGGGCTGGCGGCCGATAAGTACGGTTAAGATGTTTACCCGTTAGCATTATGCAAGCGAAAGGCGGTCGTCTCCCATGCAGCAGAACGACGAGACACGTTTCGAGGACTTTGTCGGACTGATCAGCGGGCTCTACAAGGAGATCCAGCGCATTAAGACATCCGAGGGCGCAAGGCTGGGCCTCAAGGGCTCCGACGTTATGTGCCTGTACTATCTTGAGCGCAGCAAGGACGGCCTGACTGGCGCCGACCTCGCTCGCATGGCAGGCGTGACCCGCGCCGCCGTCTCGCGCACGCTCGCGCATCTGGAGGAGGGCGGCTACGTCGAGGTCGATGATTCGGGCGATGCCGCCGTTAAGTATCGTGCTCCGGTGCGCCTGACCGCTCTGGGCGGCGAGAGTATGAGCGAGGCGGACCGCATCATTCGCGAGGTGCTCGATACCACCGGTAAGGCTATGGGTGTGGAGCAGCGCGAGCAGATGTATGCGTCGCTACGCACGATTCTCAACACCCTGCGCGAGATCTAAGGCCGCCAAGGCATTTGCTTCCAATTAACAACTGCATAGTCCCGTTTGAGCGCGTATGCCGTGCCGGGGCTTGCTGTCAAAATTCCCTGCGCGGGACCTGCGCAAGAAAGGATTCGCTATGTCCGTCCGCATTATTACCGATTCCGCAAGCGATATGTCACCGGCCGAGCACCCAGCATTGGCCGTTTTGCCACTGTCCGTCACCTTTGGCACCGATGTGTACATGGATGGCGTCGACATCGATCATCAGCGCTTTTACGAGATGCTCGTGGAGCGCGATGAGCTGCCTAAGACCGGCCAGGTCAACCCGTACGCGTTTTCGCAGGCTATTGCCGAGGCGCGTGAGGCCGGCGATGAGGCCGTGATTATTACCGTGGGCGCTAAGCTTTCGGGCACCAACCAGAGTGCCCGTACCGCACTTG
>CABUZF010000050.1 GCA_902495985.1 uncultured Collinsella sp. | reverse complement strand
TGAAGCAGCTTGATGGTCTCCTCCATGGCGACGACCGTGGTAGTCATAAGCGCCGAGAGGCCGACGAGCTTAATGTCACGCTCCTGCACGGTCTTGAGCACCTCTTGCGGGTCGACGTCGCGGCCTAGGTCAAAGACGGTGTAGCCGTAGTTATCGAGCAGCATCTTGACGATGTTCTTGCCAATATCGTGGATGTCGCCCTTGACGGTGGCCACGCAGATCTTGCCCTTGTCGGCGATCTCGCCGGCGGGCATTAGGCGCTTGATGGTGTCGAAGCCCACGCGTGCGGCCTCGGCCGAAGCCATAAGCTGCGGCAAGAAGAACTTGCCCTGGTCAAAGAGGACTCCGACCTCATCGAGGGCGGGGATAAAGTGATTGTTGATGAGGTCCATAGCGTCGTGGTCTGTCAGCAGACGCTCGGTCTCGGCAGCGATCTCGCCTTTGCGGCCCGAGACGACCATGCGACGAATCGGGTCGTCGTTGCCGTCGGTGCCGGCGGTGCCAGCAGCGGGCACAGCGTCGGTCGATACTGCCTGAGCAGCTGCCGGGTTGGCGGCGATCTTGTACGGATCGGTCCAGCCGGCGTAGCGCTCGATGTATCCGGTCGAGCCCTCGTCCTCAACGCTCAGCACGCGATAGCTGTAGACGGTATCCATAAAGCGCTTGGAGCCCGGGTTCATGATGGGGGCGTCCAGGCCCGCGCCGAAGGCGGCGGCCAAAAAGACCGAACCCAGCAGCGGGCGGGCAGGCAGGCCAAAGCTGATGTTCGACACGCCGAGCGCGCATTTGACGCCCAGACGCTCCTTGCACAGGGACATGGCGCGCAGGATCTGTTCGGCCTGGCGTTGATTGGTCGAGGCGGTCATGACCAGACAGTCGATGAGGATGCGGTCCGGGCCGATGCCGTAGCGGGCGGCCTCGGCCACGATGCGCTCGGCGATGGCGAAGCGGGCCTCGGCGGTATCGGGGATGCCGCCTTCGTCGAGCGTAAGGCCGACAACGTTGGTGCCGTAGTGGGCGACCAGCGGAAAGATCTCATCCATGATCTGCTGCTTGCCATTGACCGAGTTGATGATGGGCTTGCCGGCGTAGCGGCGCACGGCGGCCTCGACGGCTGCGGGGTCGGTGGAGTCGATCTGCAGCGGCAGCAGCGTGGAGCCCTGGAGCTGTTCGGTCGCCTGTTGGATGATCTTGACCTCGTCGATCTCGGGCAGGCCCACGTTGACGTCCAGAATGTCGGCGCCCTGTTCCTGCTGGCTGATGCCCTGGCTCACAACGTAGTCCAGGTCGCCGTCGCGCAGGGCCTGTTGCAGGCGCTTTTTGCCGGTGGGGTTGATGCGCTCGCCGATGACGGCGATCTTGTGGCCGTCGCAGGGAAGGTCCACGACCGTTTGGGCGCTCGTGACCGACATGCTGGGCTTGCGGCGGCGCGGGCTGGGCGTGTGGTTGTCGATAAGCGTGCGCAGGGCCGCCATGTGCGCCGGCGTGGTGCCGCAGCAGCCGCCCACGACGCTCACGCCGTCGGCGATCATGCCGGCGACGGCCTCGGCGTATTCGGGGGCTTGGATATCAAAGACGGTGTTGCCGTCGTCGTCCACATGGGGGAGTCCCGCGTTGGCCTGCACCATAATGGGCTTATCGGTAACGGTGAGCATACGTGCGGCGAGTCCTCGTAGCTCGGCCGGTCCCTGGCTGCAGTTGATGCCCAAAACGTCGGCGCCGATGGCATCGAGCGTGATGGCGGCCACCTCGGGACTCGTGCCCAGGAAGGTGCGACCGTCTTCCTCGAAGGTCATGGTGGCAAAGACGGGCAGGTCGGAGTTTTCGCGACAGGCGAGGACGGCCGCCTTGATCTCGGCCAGGTCGGTCATAGTCTCGATAATAAAGAGGTCCACACCCGCGGCGACGCCGGCGCGCACTTCCTCGGCAAAGAGGTCGTAGGCCTCGTCGAAGCTCAGGGTACCCAGGGGGCGAAGCAGCGCGCCGATGGGGCCGATATCGCCGGCGACGTAGCGGGCACCAGCCGCGCGGGCGCAGGCGACAGCGGCGGCAAAGACGTCTGCCACGGTGGCGGCACCGTCGAGCTTGTGGGCGTTGGCGCCAAAGGTGTTGGCGGTGATCACGTCGCAGCCGGCCTCGACATATTGACGTTGGATATCAGTGATAACCTGGGGCTCCTCAAAGTTGAGCAGCTCGGGCAGGGCGCCCGCCTTCATGCCAGCGGCCTGCAGCATGGTGCCCATGCCGCCGTCGAACAGCAAGTGCCCCGTGCCCTCGATGGCGGCGCGCAGGCGATCGTCCTTAATGCGCAGATCGTCGATCGTGCGCGTCTTGTACGTGGCACCGTTGCGACGTGCGGCATCAACGGGTGCCGCCAATGCAGTGCCGTCAGAATCATGAGTGATAAGCGGAGTAAACATCGAGGGCTCCTAATGGCTGGAATAGCAGGTGGTGCGGGCGGCGCGGAAGCGGCAGTTCTTGCGCATGCGGCAGATATTGCAGGTGGGGCGGGTCTGGGCGTCGTGGACTTCGCCGTCGAACAGGCCGATCACCGCGGTCACGCTTTTGGTGGGCATGAGCAGGCTGGTGGGCGTGACGGTCAGGCCGATGAGCCGCGTGGCGTTGAGCGCATCCACGATCGAGCGCTGGGCCGAGAGCGGGCAGTCGCCATAGCCGGGACTGAAGCGCCAGTTGCCGGCGAGTCCGTGTGCGGCGGCGTCCGTCTTGACCTGCTGGTCCATTTGCTCAACGGCGGCTTCCACGTAAGCGGAGCACGCGGCGTCGAGCACGGCGCCCTCCAGGGGATGTTGGGCTCCCGTGGTGCGCAGGCGACGCTCGGCGTCCATGCCGAGGGTACATGCCATGAGCGCGGCAAAGCGGGCATCTTTGAGATGTCGATAGATATCGCGACCTCGCAGCTCAACGTTGGTGCCGACCAAGCGAATGCAAGGCTCACTTTGTTCGTCCACGCCCGTGGCATCGACGGCAAACACGCGGCGCACGCCACGGGGCTCAATGTCAAGTTCCAGACGCTCGACCACAAGCTCAATACGTCGTGACAGCTCGGGCTCGATCTGCTGGCCGCCGTAACCCAGATACCGCAGCATCTCGGCACGGTCGACACGGGGATGGTGCGCAGCATCGACACGGTAAAGCGCCGGCGACGCAAGGTCGGCCGGCACTTCGACAGCGGTTGTATCGATGTGCGGTTTTTCCATTACCCCAGGCGCTCCATAATGGTCGCGGCGATCGCAGGACGGTTCATAGTGTACAGGTGCAGGCCGTCGGCGCCGTGCTCCTTGAGGTCGCAAAGCTGGCGGGCGGCATAATCTACACCGGCTGCCTGCAGGCTCTCGGGGTCGTTCTCGTACTTGGCGAGAATCTTGATGACGGGGGAGGGCAGCGACGCGCCGCACATAAAGACCATGCGGCTGATCTGCGACTTGCCCATAAATGGCATGATGCCCGCGGTAATGGGCACGGTGATGCCGGCCTTGTCGGCAAGCTCGCGAAAACGGTAGAAGCACTCGTTATCAAAGAAGAGCTGTGTCACAAAGAAGCTCGCGCCGGCGTCCTGTTTTTGCTTGAGGTGTTCGACCGAGAGGTTGAGATCCTCACAGGCAATGTGGCCCTCGGGGTAGGCTGCGGCGCCCACGCAAAAGCCGGCGTCGACGAGCTCGGGGATGAGGTCGCGGGCGTAGGCGTAGTCGGAGGCGGGCTTGTCGTCCTCGGTCGCGCCGGCAGGGAGATCGCCACGCAGGGCCAGAATGTTTTCAACGCCGGCGGTGCGATACTCGTCGATCTTGGCGGCGATGTCGGCGTGGGTGCGGCCCACGCAGGTGAGGTGTGCCACCGAGGGCGTGTCGAATTCGCTCGAAATCATATGCGCGATGGGGGCGGTGGTGGCACCGTTGCCCGAGCCGCCGGCCGAGCAGGTGACCGAGACAAAGCTCGGCGAAAGCTTGCACAGATTGCCTGCCACTTCGCGAGCCGTGTCGAGGGTGAGCTCGCCCTTGGGCGGGAACATCTCAAACGAAACGGGCGCGGTGCCCTGGGATGCTGCCTGCTTAAAAACCTCGTCGACGCGCATATCGTGCTCCTCTAGATACGTAATAGTGTGATGTGTTGTAAGGATTCTACAGCACCACTGTGTCACGGTGGAGTTTCACTCGTTATTCGGGGATACCAATCAAAGATGCCTTGCTATCGGCTTTCTCTATAACAGAGCGGTTAATCTAGGCACGGACTATAAAGACTGGTATCTGATGCAAAATACCAGTTAATAGAGCTCCACCCCAAATTGACTACCCTTAAACCATGGGGAGAGGTCTGCAATTTATGCAGTTGATTGGCTGTTGAGGGTGGCAACGCCGCTGTGATGCGGTAACCTCATTGATTGGTTTCGCGACAGCAACATAACGGTAATGTCGCGGAAACACGGCGAGTCTAAGCTATGACTCGTTCGTTAGTAATCAACACCGCTTCTCACGCGGTGCCGATACGAAGGGAGTTCCGTATGGCCGAACTTACTGACCGCTTCGGGACCATGGTGTTCTCTGAGGAAGTCATGAAGGACTACCTCCCCAAGGACATTTGGAAGCGCCTTGCTGCAACCCTCGAGGGCGGTGAGCCGCTCGACCTGGATGTGGCCAACGCCGTTGCCCATGCCATGAAGGTCTGGGCCATCTCCAAGGGCGCGACGCACTACGCGCACTGGTTCCAGCCGCTTTCGGGCATTACTTCCGAGAAGCACGACAGCTTCCTGGAGCCCAACCACGACGGCACCGCCATTACCAAGTTTACGGGCAAGAACCTCATCCAGGGCGAGCCCGATGCCTCCAGCTTCCCCAACGGCGGCCTGCGTGCCACCTTCGAGGCCCGTGGCTACACCGCTTGGGATCCCACCAGCCCCGCCTTTATCAAGGACGATGTCCTATGCATCCCCACGGCTTTCTGCTCCTACACGGGTGAGGCCCTGGACAAGAAGACCCCGCTGCTGCGCTCCATGACCGCGCTCTCGCGTGAGTCTAAGCGCGTTTTGGCGCTGTTTGGCAAGACCCCCAAGAAGGTCGTTCCTTCCGTGGGCGACGAGCAGGAGTACTTCCTGATCAAGAAGGACGCCTACCGCAAGCGCAAGGACCTGGTCATTACCGGCCGCACCCTCTTTGGCGCCGCTCCCTGCAAGGGCCAGGAGCTCGAGGAGCACTACTTTGGCGCTATCCGCCCCACCGTCTCGGCCTATATGAAGGATCTGGACGATGAGCTGTGGGCGCTTGGCATTCCCGCCAAGACCAAGCACAACGAGGTTGCTCCCTGCCAGCATGAGCTTGCCCCCGTCTATGGCGAAGTCAACGAGGCCATCGACCAGAATCTGGTCATGATGGAGAAGATGAAGCTCATCGCCTCCCGCCACGACTTGGTCTGCCTGCTGCACGAGAAGCCCTTCGAGGGCATCAATGGTTCGGGCAAGCACAACAACTGGTCGCTTGGCACCGAGTCCGAGAATCTGCTCGATCCGGGCGACACCCCGCTCGACAACCTGCAGTTCATCGTCTTCCTCACCGCGGTGATCGAGGCCGTCGATAACTATCAGGAGCTCCTGCGTGCTTCCGTTGCCTCGGCCGGCAACGATCATCGTCTGGGCGCCAACGAGGCTCCTCCGGCGATTATGTCCATCTTCCTGGGCGACCAGCTTACCGAGGTCGTCGAGAAGATCATCGATGGCAAGGCTTCCGTCCATGCCACGCGCGGCGTGCTCGACCTGGGCGCCGATACCCTGCCCAAGTTGATGCAGGACAACACCGACCGCAACCGCACCTCCCCGTTCGCCTTCACCGGCAACAAGTTCGAGTTCCGTGCCTGCGGCTCCGAGCAGAACGTCTCCGACTCCAACCTGGTGCTCGATGCCGCCGTGGCCAAGTCGCTCAAGTCTTTCGCCGACGCGCTTGAAGGTACGCCCGAGGATAAGTTCCAGGATGCCGCGCTCGAGTACTGCAAGAAGGTGCTGACCGATCACCAGCGCATCCTGTTCTCCGGCGACGGTTACTCCGACGAGTGGCCCGTCGAGGCCGAGAAGCGCGGCCTTGCCAACAACAAGACCACGGCCGACGCCCTGCCCGCCTTTGTTTCCGATAAGGCCATCGCGCTCTTTGAGGAGACGGGCGTCCTGACCAAGGCCGAGGCTCAGTGCCGCTACGATTGCAAGCTCGAGAAGTACAACAAGCTCATGAACATCGAGGCCACCACGATGGTTCGCGAGGCGCGTCGTACCTATCGCCCGGTCATTACCGCCTATGCCACCAAGGTCGCTAAGGGCCTTGAGACTATTCGTGCTGCCGGTGCCGAGGCCGCCATGCAGTGCGAGCAGAACACGCTCAACAAGCTCTGCAACGGCATCACCACCATCAACGACTCCATCAAGGCGCTTGACGCCGTGCATCAGAAGGCTGAGGCCCTCGATGGCCAGGAGCAGGCCAACGTGTACGCGCACGAGGTCGTTCCCGCTATGGATGCGCTGCGTGCCGCCGTGGACGCCATGGAGGAGATCGTGGCAGCCGACTACTGGCCGGTCCCGACCTACGACGACATCCTGTTCTACGTGTAGGGCGTAACTGACATATCGTCACGGTATTGAGCCGGGGTCCGCATCATGCGGGCCCCGGTTTTTGTTTGCGAAGGACGCTTTGAAGCCCGTTTTGCCGCCGATTTGCCTAGGTATAAAGGGCTATGGGCAAAAAACGTCAAATATGAGTACTGTCACAAGTCCTGTAACATTATTTATTTGCAAAATATGTAGTGTTACGCAACATATGCCCAAGTACTTAGCCGATAAACGTCTGCAATTTTTCCGCCGTAGGACGCCTGACGGCTAAATCGCCTTCTGAAGGCATGAAATCGCTGTAACTAAAATGGTAACAGTACTCATATTTGCCATTTTTTGACCACAGGCCTTGCGATGATGCCGGGATCCGCACCCTGCCGGGTTCGAATCCCGGCATATCGGTAGCAAAAAGCCCGTCACCGCGGGGGTAACGGGCTTCTTAATTTAAATGGTGCCCCCAGCGGGATTCGAACCCGCGATATCCACCTTGAAAGGGTGGCGTCCTTGGCCGCTAGACGATGGGGACAGCGGGAAAGAGTATAGCAGACTTTTTTGCCGGCGCGTA
>CABUZF010000049.1 GCA_902495985.1 uncultured Collinsella sp. | reverse complement strand
GGCAAGATCAAAGATGTTGGCGAGCTCGTCGGTCTCGTCGTACAGGTCGTGCACGCAGTAGGCGTTGTCCCAGAAGATGCGGAAATCGGGCGCGGCCGTGTGCATCTCGACCAGGCGGCGCACGGTGTCCTCGCTAAAGGTGATACCCGTGGGGTTGGAATACTTGGGCACGCACCAGATGCCCTTGATGGAATCGTCGGCGGCAACGAGGCGCTCGATCTCGTCCATATCGGGGCCGTTGTCGGTCATCGCGACGGGAACGTTCTCGATACCCAAGTCGGCGGTAATGCCAAAGTGGCGATCGTAGCCGGGAACCGGGCACAGGAACTTGACCTTCTTGCCGTCGTGCGCTGCCTCGTAAGCCTCCCAAGGATCGCTACCACACGAGCCGCAACGCCAGAACATACCGGCGATATCGTGCTCGATCAGCAAGCTCGACGAACCCAGCACGAGCGTCTGCTCGGCGGGGCAACCCAGGAACTCCCCCGCCAGCTTGCGTGCCGAGGGAATGCCCTCAAAGCAGCCGTAGTTGGAGCAGTCGACATTGCCGTCGTGCAGATCGGCATCGGCATTGAGGATATCGAGCATGGGTCGAGAGATGTCCACCTGGGAGGGCGACGGCTTGCCGCGGGCCATGTCGAGCGCCAGGCCCTTGGCCTTGACCTCGGCGACCTCGGCTTTGAGCGCCTCTATGGCGGCATCGAGTTCGGTGGTTTCCATCTTCTGGTAGATCGTCTGCATGGGTGCGACCTTTCACGAAGCGGTACGTTGCAATTCTTCTAAGTATAGACCGCCACCGTCGCAACGTTATGAAGCCGTGATAGATTAAGTCCATCGCAATGAATTACGAATCGCCGCGCATGCCGGCGTGAAGCGCCCAAGGAGGCACTATGGAGTACGGATCGTTCCAGGCCGAGGAATTCGGCGACCTGCAGCGCCTGGTCGACGGACTGTTTTATGACCGCCACGCCATCGACCGCCTGGATCTGATCGTACAGGCCGAAATCTTGGATCTGGCGCCCGATCTCATGGAAATCGTCAACCTGCTACCGCCCGGCTATTACGACCGCCAGTCACTTTGCGACCAACTCAACTCCGCCCTTGCCGCCCACGGCTGGGGCGCCGTCTACGGCACCGTGGAATGAGCCTCGAGGCCGACGATTTGGCCCGTTTCCCGACCCTGGCGAGGCTTGTTTTAGGGCTTGTGGCCAAAAAAGGGCAAATATGAGTACTGTTACCTTTTTAGTAGCACCGATTAAGCCCCCAAATCGGCGTTTTTTCGCCTGGATTTTCTTTCCGAGTAGTAGCTATCGCCAAATTGGAGTCAAGCGATTACTCGTTAACATACAGATAGCATGATTGTGTTCATTATTTTCCACACCTAAAATGAAACGCCGTTTGTGACAGTACTCACAAACGGCGTTTTTTGACCACGGGGGTGTCTGGCAGGCGGCAAGCACCGCCCGAATCCGCATTTTGAACGCGCCCGAATCGGTTCTGGAGCCGGTTTTCGCGCTCTTACTCGTCCTTGGGCGCGGGATGTTTGCAGATCACACTCATGTAGATCATGCCAAGTACGGCCGCGGTGACAGAGCCGGCGAGAATAGCGGCCTTGGCGGCCAGAACCTCAAACTGGGCCGTCGGGAAGGCAAGGCCGCTGATGAGAATCGACATGGTAAAGCCGATGCCGCCCAGAATGCCCACACCGGCAATCATGTGCCAGTTGACATTGCGCGGCAGCTCGCAGGCCTTGAGCTTGACCAAGGCGAACGTCATGCCAAAGATACCGATCGGCTTGCCCAGCAGCATACCAAAGTACACGCCGAGCGTCACCGGGTCGGTGAGCAGCGTGCTCATGTCCACACCCACTAGGCGAACCTGTGCGTTCACGAACGCAAAGATCGGCAGAATCACAAAGTTGACCGGCGTGGAGATCAGACGCTCCATGCGGATGAGCGGCGGGGTCACGCGGTGCATGACGCGCTCGACCTTGGTGGTCGAGACGGTAAAGTCATGCTGGCCCAGGATGTGTGCCTCGTCATCGTAGCGGTCATCGAGCAGCGGCAGGCACTCGCCCAACCAATCGGTGAGGCTATCGAGCTTGACGCCGCACTTGGCCGGAATGGTGAAGGCCAGGATGACGCCAGCAAGCGTGGCATGCACGCCGCTCTTGAACATGCAGAACCACAGCAGCAGGCCCAGCACCGAGTACGGGGCAAGGCGGTAATGCTGCGTCTTGTTGAGCCACACGAGCGCGCAGGTCACAAGCGCGGCGGCGCCCAACCAAAACGGATTGGGGCTCTGACCGTAGAAGATGGCGATGGCGGCGATGGAGATGAGGTCGTCGGCGATGGCGAGCGTCGAGAAGAACACGCGCACGCCGTTGGGCACGCGATTGCCCAAAAGCGACAGCACGCCCAGCGCAAAGGCAATATCGGTTGCCATGGGAATGGCCCAGCCGTTGTGCGCGCCGGCATGGTTAAAGATCAGATAGATGCAGGCGGGAACGACGACGCCGCCCACGGCCGCCAGCATGGGAAGCATGGCCTGACGCGGGTTCTTGAGCTCGCCAACTGTCATCTCGTACTTAAGCTCAATGCCCACCAGCAAAAAGAAAATCGCCATGAGGAAGTCGTTGACGAAAAGCTCAACGGTGAGACCGGCCGTAAGGTTGCCCAGGCCCACATACAGTGGGGTCTCCAAAAAGTGATGGATGGCCTCGTAGACATCGGTATTGGCGCAGATAACGGCGGCGATGGCAGCGAGGACCATGACGGCGGCGGAAATCGTGCCGTTCTCGGCGATGCGCTCCCAGATGTCGTGGCGCTCAAAACGCTTGCGCTCACGAACGTTGAACAGCTGCTCAGTTGCTGCCATGGGCGGCTCCTTTCACGGGAAAGCTCCCGTCTTAAAAAAGCACGGCCCGCCCAAGTGGCGGCGCCGCGCTCTAACGTATTACGCTTGCATCTAGCCTACCCTGCACGACAAGCACGCAGGCGTGGCCGAAAAGCGGAACCACAGGTTGAACATTATTTGTTCAACGGCACGGGCACGCCTGTCCAAGAGACGACGCGGCACCGTGCACAAAAAACGACCGGAGCGCGGGGCGTCCGCGATCCGGTCGTAGCGTTTGGCCAACTAAACCTAGCAGGCGGCCATGATGGGGGCAGCGACCTGCTTCTTACGGGAGAGGACACCCGGCATCCAGACGCCGTCGTGCTCGTCGGCAATGCCCAGGCCCTTCTGAGCAGCCTCGGTCTCGCCCTCGAGCAGGACCTGCGAGCCCTCCTCCATGATGTCAGTGATGCACAGGACGATGCCGTCGGCACCCTTCTCGGCGGCGTAGGCGCGCATGGCCTCGCGAATCTCGTCGATCATGCCGAGTGCGCGGGTCTTGTCGACAGTCTCGTACTGGCCGATGAGCAGCTTCTTGCCAGCAGGCTCGAACATCTTGATGTCGTTGCCGACCATCTCGGCTGCGGTGAAGGAGCCGGACGGACGAGTGAGGAAGACCTCCATGCCAAACTTGACCGGGTCGACGCCCACCTGCTCGCCGAGCTTGGCGGCAACGGCGCGGTCGACATCGGTGGTGGTGGGGCTCTTGAGCATGAGCGTGTCGGTCATCATGGCCGAGAGCAGCAGCTTGGCCTGGACGTCGGAAAGCTCAACGCCGAGCACGCCGGCGAGCTTGGTGACGATGGTGCAGCTGGAGCCCCAGGGCAGGCAGATGTAGTGCAGCGGGCCGGCGGTCTCAAAGTCGCCGATGCGGTGATGATCGACAACGCCAAAGACCGTGGCGTCCTTAAGGCCGGCGACGGACTGGGCAGACTCGTTGTGGTCGGTGAGGACGACGAGCTGACCGGCCTCGACGGACTCGATCACGCGAGGCTCGGCGATGCCAGCGTCGGCGAGCAGCTTGGCGGACTCTGCCGGAAGCTGACCAAGGGCGCAGGCCTCGTAGGTGTTGCCGGCATACTCAACCTGGTTGAGCAACTGGGACAGGACGACGGCGCTCATGATGGCGTCGTTATCGGGGTTCTGGTGACCAAAGACAAGAACGTTTGCCATGGATATCCTCCACTTGATATGTGTACTTGGACGTAGCTATGGTAGCACGCCGATGCCGAGCCTTCGCAGACGGAAGGTCTACGGCATATTTTGGGGCAGGCACGGGGCCAAGGTTGTCCCTTTTGCACCATATTGGTGCAAAGTAACCTGTCCCCCTTGCACCAGCTATTTACCGGCGGCGCGCAGGGCTACGTAGGCGGCACCGATGATGCCGGCGTCGTTTCCGAGCGAAGCGACCTTAATGGGCGTCTCGCGCGAGGCGGAAAGCGCGTATTGCTTAAAGTGCTCGCGAACCTTGTCGAGGTAGACATCGGCCGAAGCGGACGCGCCGCCACCGATCAGGAACATCTCGGGGTCGACCACGTTGGCAATGAGCGCCAGGGCACGGCCGAGATAGTCGGCCATGGTATCGGCCGCGGCAAGCGCGAGCTTGTCGCCCTCGCGGCAGGCCTGGAACACGTCCTTGGAATCGGAGGGGCCGGTGAGCTCGATGGGGTCGACGCCCGCCTTCTTGCACTCGGCAAGGTAGTTGCTCACCACGCCGGTGGCGCTGGAATACTGCTCCAGGTGGCCATGGCCGCCGCAGCCGCAGGTGCGCTCCTCGGCCGGGTTCAGGCACATGTGGCCAATCTCGCCGCCGGCGCCCACAACGCCCGATACCACGTCGCCGTTAACGATAACGCCGCCGCCCACGCCGGTACCGATGGTGACCATCACCACATTCTGCACGCCCCTGGCAGAACCGAGCCAGGCCTCGCCCATGGCAGCGGCGTTGGCATCGTTCTCGTACTTAACGACCGCGTCGGGACAGTGCTCCTGAATGGCGATCCTCAGCTTGGGCAGGTTAATGGCAATGTTGGCCTTGACCTTGGCATCGCCCGACGCCGGAATGGGGCACGGAACGGCCAGGCCAATGCCCGCCACAAAGGCACGCGGAATCTGAGCCTTGGCGACCACCTGGTCGATAGCCTCGGTCACCGCGGCAAAGCCCGCAGCGTCAACGATAGGAGGCGTAGGCACGCTGGCCTTGGCAAGCAGGTTACCGTCTTCGTCGAACAGGCCCTCCTTGACCGAAGTGCCGCCGACGTCAATGCCGATGTAGTACTGCTTAGGTTCCATGGGAGCCCACCTTTCTCGTTTAAACATTGCCTGTATGGTACCGCTCCCAAGGCAAAAACCTACCAAAAAGGGACAGGTTTGTTTTGGCAGGTTTTATCTGGGAAAACGCGAATGACCGCTTAACGCGACATTACTCAGATGTTTATCTATTTAGAGCGCTCTAATTTATATGCAAAGCGACTTTTAATTATATCTTTCTCGAACTTTTTAAATATACAATAGGGATGCTTAGGTGTTAACTATACTTTCTTTTATACTCAACCAAGTTGGAAAGGAGGTTCCATGATTCCCAAATACGAGGCGATAGCTGCGGATATTCGTCGCACTATCGAGGATGGCGCTCTTAAACCGGGCGACAAGCTTCCTACCGTCGTTGAGTTCTGCAAGCTCTATAGCGTTTCCAAAATTACCGTCAAACGAGCTATTGAACAAATCACCGAGGAAGGTCTTATTACCAGCCGGCGTGGATCGGGTACCTACGTTAAGGACACGGCGGGGCTTCCCGGCCAGGCGTTTTTCCAGGGCAAAAACGACCGTACCCAGGGTTTTTCGTATGAGCATCGCGGGGAAAAGGTGACCTCGGTGGTCTACGATTTCTCGATTGTTAATCCACCAGCGGACATCGCAGCCCAGCTGGGAATTGCCGAGGATGACTTTGCCTATCACGTCGTGCGCGTGCGTCAGGCCGACGAGAAGCCCATCGTTATCGAGTACACCTACATGCCCCTCGAGCTGATTCCAGGCCTTAAAAAGAAGGACCTGTACGGATCGCTCTACCGCTTCATCCGCGAGCAATGTGGCCTGAAGATTTCGAGCTTCCACCGTACCATTCGCGCCGTAGCGGCAACCGAAGAAGAAGCCGAGCGTCTGGACACCAAACCTGGCTCTCCCCTGCTCGAGCTCACCCAGATTGGCTTTTTGGACAGCGGTGCCGCCTTTGAGTATTCGACCTCGCGCAACGTTGGCGACCGCTTTGAGTTGCACAATGTAACGTTGGCGTAGGTTTTTGTAGTCACGCGGGCGCTCGTTTTGAGCCGTCTTACGCGGCACCCGCACAACCTTATGGGAGTATGCACATGTCCGATTTGATTAAACTCACGCCGATCTTCCACGAGAAGATCTGGGGCGGCCGCCAGTTGGAGACCGTGTTTGGCTACGACATTCCCGAGGGTCCCATCGGTGAGTGCTGGGCCATCTCGGCCCATCCCAACGGCGACTGCCAGATTGCGGAGGGCCCGTACGCCGGCCACACGCTTTCGTGGCTGTGGGCCGAGCACCGCGAGCTCTTTGGCAACTGCGAGGGCAAGGAGTTCCCGCTGCTCATCAAGATTCTGGACGCCAAGGACGACCTTTCGATCCAGATTCATCCCAACGACGAGTACGCCGCCAAGCACGAGAACGGCAGCCTGGGCAAAACCGAGTGCTGGTATGTACTGGACTGCGAGCCCGGTGCCACGATCATCGTCGGCCAGCGCGCGCACGACCGCGCCGAGGCCGCGCAGATGATCGAGGGGGGCCGTTGGGACGAGATGCTCAACGTGCTGCCGATTCACAAGGGAGACTTTTTCCAGATCGACTCCGGCACCGTTCACGCCATCAAGACCGGCACGCTGATTCTGGAGACGCAGCAGTCGAGCGACGTGACATATCGCCTGTACGACTACGACCGCCCCGGCACCGACGGAAAGCTGCGCCCGCTGCACATTGAGCAGAGCCTTGATTGCATCGATTTTGACGTTCAGGCTCCGACCGACGGCACGGTGAACGCACCCGAGGTCGACGGCGTGACCGAGCTCGAGTCCAACCCCTGCTACACCGTCGATCGCGTGCGTGTCGACGGCAGCAAGATCCTCGACCAGCGCTGGCCCTTCATGTGCCTGTCGGTCATCGACGGCGAAGGCACCGTCTGCGGCGACCCCGTCCACAAGGGAAGCCACCTGCTGGCCCCGAGCACCGTCAGCTCCATTGACCTCGAAGGCAAGATGGAACTGATCGTCTCGCACCTGTAGGTCGCACCAACAACCAGAACGCAACAAGGGGCTCCCCCGTCCATGCACGGGAGAGCCCCTACTCACATCTATTTATCAGCCCACCCGGCTCTCCAGATCAAAAAGC
>CABUZF010000048.1 GCA_902495985.1 uncultured Collinsella sp. | reverse complement strand
GACCTGGTCGTGGGTGACGTAGACGAACGTGGTGTCAATCTTCTCACGCAGCTTGATGATTTCGGCGCGCATCTGGTTGCGGAGCTTGGCGTCGAGGTTGGACAGCGGCTCGTCCATCAGGAAGACCTTGGGGTCACGCACGATGGCGCGGCCGATGGCGACGCGCTGGCGCTGGCCGCCCGAAAGCGCCTTAGGCTTGCGGTCGAGGTACTCGGTGATACCCAAGATCTCGGCAGCGGAGCGAACCTTGCGGTCGATCTCGTCTTTGGAAACCTTCTTGAGCTCAAGCGTAAACGCCATGTTCTCGTACACCGTCATATTGGGGTACAGAGCATAGCTCTGGAACACCATGGCGATGTCGCGGTCCTTGGGCGCCACGTCGTTGACGCGCTTGCCGTCGATGAGCACGTCGCCCGAGGTAATGTCCTCCAGGCCGGCGACCATGCGCATCGTCGTGGACTTACCGCAGCCAGAGGGGCCAACGAGAACGATGAACTCCTGGTCATGCACGGTGAGGTTAAAGTCCTCCACCGCAAGCACGCCGTCCTCGGTAACCTTGAGGTTATGCTTCTTCTCCTCGGTCTTCTTCCTTTTGCCAAAGAAGCCCTTCTTTTTGGACTCGTTGTTGGGATACACCTTCTGAACATGTTTGAGAACGATCTCGGCCATGTCTCTACCTTTCGATATGCGGCGCCACGCTGAGGGGCGCCGCAGAAACTTGCAAAACAGTTACGGCATCAGCCCTTGACGGCACCTGCCACCACGCCGTCGATGATGTACTTCTGGCAGAGGATGTACATGACGACGATGGGGACAACGACCATCATGATGCAGGCCATCATGGGGCCGAGCTCGACGTGGCCGTAGCCGCCGCGGAAGTACTGGATCAAGATAGGAATGGTCTTGTACTTGGTGGAGTCGAGCGTAAGGTAGGGCAGCAGATAGTCGTTCCAGACCCACATGGTCTCGAGGATGCCGACCGAAAGATAGGTGGGCTTCATGATGGGAAGGACGATCTTAAAGAACACCTGGACCGGGTTGCAGCCGTCGATCATGGCCGCTTCCTCAATCTCGAGCGGGATGTTCTTGACGAAGCCGGCGAACATAAAGACCGCCAGGCCCGCGCCAAAGCCAAGGTAGATAAAGCAGATGTTGAACGGCGTGTTGAAGCCGATGCGGTCCGCCAAATTGGACAGCGTGAACATGAGCATCTGGAAGGGCACGACCATCGAGAAGACGAACAGGTAATAGAAGAAGTTCGAAATCTTGCTGTTGACGCGCACTACGTACCAAGCACACATGGAGCAGCACACCAGAATTAGCACGACCGACGTGACCGTGATGATGAGCGAGTACATAAATGCCGAGGCAAAGCCCTGCTCGTTAAGGGCATGCATGTAGTTTGCGAGGCCGTTGAACGTCTCGGGCGTGAGCAGATCGAATGCCGTGGTGGTGCTGATTGCAGTTGCCTTTTTAAAGGAATTGAGCGCAATCATGAACACGGGGTAGATCCACGCGAGCGACAGGATCGTAAAGAAAATCGAGAGCGCGCGGTTGATAACCTTATCGCGTTTCATTACTGCTGCACCTCCTTGGACCTCGTGGCCTTAAGCTGAATCATGGAGATGGCTACGACCAGGATGCAGAAGATAACCGCCTTGGCCTGACCGATGCCCTGCCATGCGATACCGGCACGCGAATAGAACGTGTTGTAGATGTTCAGGGCGAGCATCTCGGTGGAGTGCGCGGGAGCGCCGCCGGTAAGGGCGAGGTTCTGGTCGAACAGCTTAAAGCCGTTGGTGATGGACAGGAACAGGCAGATGGTGATGGTCGGCATCAGGTTAGGGATCTTAACCTTCCAAAACGTCTGCCATGCCGTGGCACCGTCGACCTTGGCGGCCTCGATGTAGTCGGACGGAATGGACTGCAGACCAGCGATGTATATGATCATCATGTAGCCGACCTGCTGCCACAGGGTCAGGATGATAAGGCCCCAGAAGCCAGCAGCAGAGTTAAGGGCGATGAGCTGGGCGCCCACGTTGGAGAGCAGGCAGTTGATCAGAATCTGCCAGATGTAGCCCAGCACGATGCCGCCGATCAGGTTAGGCATAAAGAAGATCGTACGGAAGATGTTGGTGCCCTTGAGCGCTTTGCGGGTGAGCGCCTGCGCGATGGCGAGGGCGATCACGTTGATGAGCACCGTCGACAGGAAGGCAAACGCCACGGTAAAGAAGAACGACGTGGCAAACTGCGGATCGGACAGTGCGCGCACGTAGTTCTCGATACCGACAAAGTGCGTGTTGTTGATGGTAATAAACTGGCAGAACGAGAGATAGAAACCCTGGATAAAGGGGATCACGAACCCGATCATAAACGCCAGACACGTGGGCAGCATAAAGAGCGGCCACCAGCGCTTGAGTGCTTTGCCCATAGAAGGGTCCTTTCAATATGCAGGGGGCGGGCAAACCAACGTCTGCCCGCCCCCTGTCGCTAATCAGATAGCTTGGGCAGCAACTGCTTACTCGGAAGCGGCCTTCTCGGTCTTCCAGCCATCAACGAAGGCGTTCTTGACGCCGTCCCACTTGGTGTTGTCGGCAGCATAAGCGATGAGAGCCTGCTTGAGGTTCTTCTTCCACTCCTCGGAGGGGATGTAAACGAAGTCCCAAGCGACGGTCTTCTTGCCGTCCTTGGCCATGGCAACGGCCTGCTGCGAGAAGACGTTGGTGGTCTCCTTAGCGCTCTTGAACGGGGCAGTCAGACCCATCTTGTCAGCGATGATGCTGGTGGCGGTGTCAGAAGTGACGCACCAATACATGAAGTCCTCGGTGGCCTTCTGGGCATCCTCGGAAGCCTGGGAACTGACGCACCAGTAGTTCTCGCCGCCGGAGCACAGGCCCTGGTTCTCCTCGCCGTCGACACCGATGTAGATGGGCATCATGCCAATCTGATCGTCGGTCATGCCGGCCTTGGTGAGGTCAGCGTAGGCCCAAGAACCGTTCTGATAGAAGACGGCCTTGCCGGTTGCGAACTCGTTGGTGGCATCGTCGCCGGTCTTGGAGGCAAGCTGCGAAGGATCGCAGGTGGAGTCGGTGATGTACAGGTCGAAAATCTGCTTGAAGTTGTCGAGATACTCGCCCTTGATCTCGTCGTCCTCCTGGTTGTGCTCCTTCTCGAACTCGTAGTAGAGCGGGAGGTTGGCGAGGTGGGTGGTGTAGCGCCAGCTGGAGGAGTCATCCATGCCGGCAGAAGTGAAGGCGCCCTCAACGCCAAGCTCGTCCTTGCGGGCCTGAATGTCGTCAGCGCAAGCCTTCAGCTTGTCGAAGGAGTTGATGTCCTCGGCCTTGTAGCCAGCCTTCTCGAGCAGCTGCTTGTTGTAAATGATGCCGTAGCTCTCCTGGACCCAGTCGATGCCCAGATCCTTGCCATCGGACTGCAGAGCCAGGGAGTCGTCAATGAGCTCACCGCGGAGCTTGGTATCGGACAGGTCGGCGCAGTAATCCTTCCAGTTCTTAAGACCGGTGGGGCCGTTGACCTGGAACAGGGTCGGAGCGGAGCTCTTGGACATCTCGGACTTGAGCTTCTCCTCGTAGGTGTTGGAGGCAGCGGTCACGATCTTGACCTCGACGCCCTTCTCCTTCTTATAGGCCTTGGCGATCTCCTTCCACTCCTTGTCGACCTCGGGCTTGAATTGGAGGAAGTAGACCTCGGCAGCGTCACCAGAAGCAGAGGAGCCGGAGCCGGCGGAGCCACCGCAGCCCACGAGACCCAGACCAAGAACCGCAGCCGCGGAACCAGCAAAGCCCAGGAACTGCCTTCTGCTCATTTCGTTCTTCATTACAATCCACCCTTTCACACCGTGGCGGCACCCTTTGCCGCCGCCTTCGGAGATTGGCTCGGGGACTTTGCCCCTTTTGCTGATTTGTACAATACGCTATTTGGCTAGTTGTTTGAACAAGTATTACTAGAGCGGTAGAAAAACTTCGGTGAACGGTAATATTCAACTTGATACTTGACAAGTTTTGTATAAACAATTATTTGTTATCGAATGCAGAGAAAACGCCCGGTCAAGCCGATGCATCGTCGGTTTGACCGGGCGTTTTCGCTTTGAGGGCATAAGTCTCGTCAGGCTGCGAGCTAGCCGGCTATCGCTTGGAGTTGACGCGGTAGTGGAAGATCTCAGGATGCGTGCGGGCATGCGTGACCTCAAACAAGATGCCGTCCGAGGTGTACGACTGGCTCTCCATGACGGCGACACAGTTGTACTTACCAAGGTCAAGATAGCTGCAGTCCTCATCGTTGGCGAGCTCGACACTCACCGTACGACGGCTCGCCATCACCTTGACGCCGCGTTTGTGCTCCAGATAGTCGTAAATTGACTTTGCGGCGATCTCGGGCGTCAGACCCTTGGCGATCGACTCCAAAAAGTAACCATGGTCTACTTGGCGCGCATTGCCGTTAAGGCTTCGGACACGCACCACGCGAATCAGCTCCTCGCCCACCTTAAAGCCCAGGCGACGAGAGAGTTGCTCAGTGCAAATCAAATGTTCAAAAGACTTGACCTCGGTCGATGCGACGGCATTGTTGCGTTTTGCGAACTCGCCAAACGACTCAACCTCTTCGAGTGCGCCCAACATGTCGGTTTCGCCCTTAAGCCAAATAACGCGCACGCCCTTGCCGTGTATGGGCTGCACAAACATCCCGTCGGCCAGCATACCCAAGGCGCGACGGACGGTATTGCGCGTGCATCCGAACTCCGCGGTCAGCTCGGCTTCGGTTGGCAGCATCTCCTGAAACGCATAGGTCCCGTTAATGATGCGCGAACGGATCTCACGGTAGATTCCTTCGTAAATCGCTTTTGGCATGACTTCACCTCTACATTATTCATTTCCGGCTAGGCACGATAGCATTTCTTAAAGTTGTTTAAACCGAATATCGGTAAAGCGACAGGATTTAACCGTTGACGGTTTCTGTCATGCCCAAATCGGTTTCGCTCAAAACTGCCGGTACGACAATCGTCTGGTCCTCTACAATGAATCCATTGTTTAAACGTTTCCCCACGCGCAACGCGCCTCGATATTCGGAAGGCAGAACATGCTGCAAAAAATCCAACGCTTTGGCGGGGCAATGTTCGCGCCCGCCATGCTGTTTTCTATATCAGGCCTCATGGTCGGCGTCTCCGCTCTCGCAACGACTGCGGACATCGTCGGCGATCTCGCCGTATACGGAACCCCTTGGTACGCTTTTTGGACCATCATCCAGCGCGGCTCGTGGACGGTCTTTAAACGCCTCCCGCTCCTTTTTGCCGTAGCGCTGCCCATCGGTCTTGCCCAAAAACAACCGGCTCGTTGCTGCCTCGAGGCTCTCGTCGCCTATTTTGCCTACTGCTTCTTTTTGAGCGAGATCATTAAGCTGAGCGGAGACAATCTTGGACTTAAGTACCCGTCGTCTTTGACCTCCGCTAGCGGCATCACCATCATCGACGGCATCAAGACGCTCGACACCGGCATTATCGGCCCGCTGGCGGTATCGGCAACCGTCGTCGCCATCCATGACCGCTTCTACGATGCCAAGGTTCCCGATTGGCTCGGCACCTTCTCGGGCTCCTCGCTGGTCTACCTCATCAGCTTTTTTGCCGTGTTCGCCCTTGCCGCTATCTCGGCCGCCATCGTGCCCTTCGTATACGCTGTGACCGAAACGCTGCGCCACGCACTTGCGGGCGTCGGCCCCTTCGGCGTGGGTATCTTTGTGTTTTTGGAGCGAGCACTCGAGCCCATGGGGCTGCACCACCTGCTCTACATGCCGATCTACTACGACAACCTGGTCATTAACGACGGCATCTACGCCACGTGGAGCAGCTTGCTCCCCATCCTCTCCCATAGCACGCGCCCCCTTAATGAGCTTGCGCCGTGGGCCGGTTTTACCGCCACCGGCTGGGTCAAGCTCTTTGGCCTTCCTGCCATCGCAGCTGCGTTCTACTCCACCGCAAAACCCGAGCGCCGCGCCGGCCTCAGGGTCATCCTTGTTCCCGCCATCATCGCCTCGGTGGTTTGCGGCGTTACCGAGCCACTCGAGTTTCTCTTTATGTTCACCCACCCCGGGTTCTTTTTGCTCTACGCCGTCTTATCGTCTTGCCTTGCCACAACCATGAATCTCTTTGGCATCGTCGGCATCTTCTCAGGCGGCCTCATGGAGATGGCAGCCTTCAACTTTATTCCGCTCATGCGCACGCATGCCGGTGCCTATCTTTTGGCGCTCGGTATCGGCCTTGCCTTTAGCCTCATCTTTTTTGTGAGTTTTCGAGCACTCATCTTGATCTATGACCTTAAGACGCCGGGCCGCGAGGATCATGTCGCCAATCGCGCGGCAATCGATCGTTTAACGGAAAGCGGCTTTGCCAAAGAGCAATCTCCCAATGACGAGGTCAATAGTCAATCCGATCAAGATCACGTCCTCGCTGAGCGGGTAATTCAGCTTTTAGGTGGCGTTGGCAATATTGCGGGCGCAACCAACTGCGCCACGCGGCTGCGCGTCGAAGTCGTGGACCCTTCCATCGTCGCAGACAACGCGGCCTTTGTCGCAGCGGGCGCCAAAGGCCTCATCATTACGGGCAAGACCGCCCAGGTGGTCATCGGCATCTCCGTTCCCCGCGTTAAAGAGCATTTTGACCAGATCATGGGCCTCGAGCCGGGATTTGTGCCCACCGCCTCGGCCTCCCCTGTCGCCAGCCCAACCCACAAGCACGGCGATATCTGCTTCTTCGACATTGACGGCACGCTCGCGTGGCAAGACCCTCGAGTGGCACAAGAGCTTCCCGAGAGCGAGCGAGACCTGTCCCCCTATCCCAACGAGGCGGTCTCGCAGGCCATCCGCGATTTCGTTGCAAATGGCAACATGGCCTTTATCTGCACAGGGCGCACCCTCAGCTGCATCCACCCCAAACTTCTTGAGCTGCCCTGGACCGGTATCGTCTGTCTTGCGGGCGGTTACGCCGAGATCAACGGACACGCAATTCGCGATCTGTCGATGACGCCCGGCATGCTGCAACGCCTTGCCCCCTATCTTGAGCAGTCGGGCGAGGTCATCCGCTTTGAGGGCCTCAACGGCGTCGTGCGCATGAGTGCCGATGCCCCCGATGCCCCCGGATACGCGCGCACCCTGGGCGACGCAGTCACGCAGCTGCAACATTACAGTGCCTACAAGATCTTGATGTCTACATCGCTCGCCAGCCGCATCGCTCAAGATGAAGAGCTTGGACCCCTGCTCTGCCTCAACGAGCTCGAGCTCGAGGTCACAGAAATCTCGCCTCGCGAGTGCACCAAACGGGCCGGAATCAAGGCCGTG
>CABUZF010000047.1 GCA_902495985.1 uncultured Collinsella sp. | reverse complement strand
TTTCGAGCACTCATCTTGGTCTATGACCTTAAGACGCCGGGCCGCGAGGATCATGTCGCCAATCGCGCGGCAATCGATCGTTTAACGGAAAGCGGCTTTGCCAAAGAGCAATCTCCCAACGACGAGGTCGATAGTCGATCCGATCAAGATCACGTCCTCGCTGAGCGGGTAATTCAGCTTTTAGGTGGCGTTGGCAATATCGTGGGCGCAACCAACTGCGCCACGCGCCTGCGCGTCGAGGTCGCAGACCCTTCCATCGTTGCAGATAACGCATCATTTGTCGCGGTGGGCGCCAAGGGCCTCATCATTACGGGCAAGACCGCCCAGGTGGTCATCGGCATCTCCGTTCCCCGCGTTAAAGAGCATTTTGACCAGATCATGGGCCTCGAGCCGGAATTTGTGCCCACCACCTCGGCCTCCCCTGCCGCCAGCGCAGCCCATAAGCGCGGCGATATCTGCTTCTTCGATATCGACGGAACGCTCGCCTGGCAAGACCCCAGGCTCGCCCAAGACCTTCCCGAAGACGAGCGGGACCTCTCCCCCTATCCCAACGAGGCGGTTTCGCAGGCAATCCGCGAGTTTGTCGCCAACGGCAACATGGCCTTTATCTGCACGGGACGCACCCTGAGCTGCATCCACCCCAAACTTCTTGAGCTGCCCTGGACCGGCATCGTCTGTCTTGCGGGCGGTTACGCCGAGATCAACGGACACGCAGTTCGCGATCTGTCGATGACGCCCAGTATGCTGCAGCGTCTTGCCCCCTACCTTGAGCAATCGGGCGAGGTCATCCGCTTTGAGGGCCTCAACGGCGTTGTGCGCATGAGTGCCGATGCCCCCGATGCTCCCGGATACGCGCGCACCCTGGGCGACGCAGTCACGCAGCTGCAACATTACAGTGCCTACAAGATCTTGATGTCTACATCGCTCGCCAACCACATCGCTCAAGATAAGGCACTTGAGCCGTTGTTGTGCTTTAACGAGCTCGAACTCGAGGTAACCGAAATCTCGCCCCGCGAATGCACGAAGCGCGGGGGCATCCAGTCTGTACTCGACGCCCTCGATCCCCACCATGGAACCGTATACGGCATCGGCGACGCCAGCAATGACGTCTCGCTGATGAACGCCGTCGATGTCGGTATCGCCATGGGCAATGCGCCAGACTATCTCAAAAAGCGCGCCGACTACATCACCGACTCGGTCGACAAAGATGGCGTCGTCAAGGCGCTCGAGCACTTTAGGCTTATATAAGCAGCCGGCACGCGCACGCGTCCCGTTTCTCCAAATCGCCAAAACAGACGCGCCGGCAACTCCAATGTGGCAATATGGTATCTGCACACCGCAACGATGTAACCCAAGAAAGAATGCGAGAACCCGTGTCCAGTCCGTTTACCAGCTTTTTAGCCCAGCACTTTGACCAGATTAACGACTATCTGGCCACGTTCTTTGACGGACAGGCGACCTCTGCCGATATCGAGCGCTACCTGTATGCGCCGCTCTCGGCTTTTACGGCCAACGCCGGCAAGCGCCACCGCCCGCTTATCTGTATGCTCGCCGCAACCGCAGTGGGCGGCAGCTTTGAGAGCGCCCGCAGCGCCGCGGCAGCCATCGAGCATTTCCAGTCGGGCGCGCTGATCCACGACGACATCGCCGACAACGGACAGCTTCGTCGAGGCAAGCCCTGCATGCACCTTACCGAGGGCACGGGGCTTGCCATCAATTGTGGCGACCTGGCGCTCACCATGGTCACCAAGACGGTTCTCGACGACCCTACGCTTGAGTCCGACGTGAAGCTGCGCGTGCTCCACGAGCTTACCGAGATGATCGTCCGCACCATCGAGGGTCAAGCACTCGACCTGGGTTGGGTCCGTGACGGGCGCTTTGATATCTCGGTTGATGACTACCTGGACATGGCGACGCACAAGACCGCGTTTTACAGCGGAGCCACGCCGCTTGCCGCCGGAGCCATTATCGGCGGCGGCAGCGATAAGCAAATCGAAGCGCTGCGCGCCTTTGGCCTGCACACGGGCCTTGCCTTTCAGATTCAGGACGACCTGCTCAACCTTGTCGGCACTAAGGAAGCCGCCAACAAGGACTTCCGCACCGACATCACCGAGGGCAAGCGCACGCTTGTCGCCGTACATGCCCTCTCTGATGAGCGCTACCACGACGAGGTCGAGGCGATTCTTTCCTCGGGCACCGATGATCCCGCGCAGCTCGCACGCGCCGTGGAGATCTTCCAAGAGACCGGCTCCATCGATTACGCCCACACTTACGCGCTCGACCTGACCGCTAAGGCCAAAGCGGCCATCGAGAACGTTGAGCTTGATCCGCACGCACGCGAGCTGTTCCTCTCCATGGCAGATTTCTTTGTGGAGCGCCTTAACTAACGGGGGTTATAAAACCTGTCAGCAGCGTATTTAGGCACAACTTGCTACACTGTTGAGTGCATGTTTATGCATCCCTTTGCGTTGTCTATCCGACAGACGCTCAAATAGTACGAATGGTACGCCGAAAGGGGTTCGTTCATGGAACCTATTACAACGGGCATGCAAGGAGCAGCCGTCGAGGACGTGCAGTCTCGTCTCCTGCAGCTCGGCTACACGATTGATGCCGCCGAAGTCACCGACAAGTACTTTGGAGCCACCACTGAGCAGGCCGTCAGCACCTTCAGGCTCGACAGCGGCCTTGCTGCCGGTCATGCCGTCGATATCCCCTGCTGGAGCGCCCTTGTAGACGCTTCGTATAAGCTGGGCGACCGCACCCTCTATCTGCGCATGCCCAATTTCCATGGCGCCGATGTGCAGGCCCTGCAGCGCGCTCTCAACGTTTTGGGCTTTGCCTGTGGCGAAGACGACGGCTACTTTGGTCCGCATACCGAGGCCGCCCTGCAGCAGTTCCAGGAAAATGTCGGCCTGTTTGCCGACGGCATGGCCTTCCAGGACACCTACGCCTACATCAACCGCCTGCACCATGTGTGGGAGGGCAAGCCCTCGGTCACCGAAGCCGAGTCCCGCATCGGTTTTGCTCGCGCCGCCAACGTGCTCGAGCGTTTCCAGATTGCCGTTATCGGCGAGGACCCCATCGCACGCAGCGTTGCGTCGCGCATGTGGAATATCGCCACGGCAACGACCGACAACAGCGGCATGATGCTCTGCGACTCCGAGGTCCCAACCGACGTTGACCTGGTGCTCGAGATCGCAAGCGACGAGCTGCCCGCCGACGCCGCACCGCGCGCCACGATTGCCCTCGCCGAGTGCCACAACCTGGCCCAGCGCATCCGCACTGCCAATGTCGCCGCACAGCAGAAGCCGGCACGCATTCGCATTGAGCTCACGGGCATGACGCGCTACAACGGCACCTTCACGGCCAGCGACGCGCAGACACTCGCCGTACGCCTGCTCGATGGCGTTTGCGATGCCCTCGCAGATTAGGTAAACTAAACGAGTTGCTTTTGGGCAACACCACACATTGGGACGTAGTTCAACGGTAGAACTCCGGTTTTTGGTGCCGGCTGTTGGGGGTTCGAATCCCTCCGTCCCAGCCCTTAAGAACACAGCGCTCCGGGCCCTTATGAACCTGGAGCGCTTTCTTGTGGGCAAGCGGAGGGATTCGAACCCGCAAGGGTGCGGAGCTGAGGAAACGCGAAGCGTTTTCCAGCGCAGCACGCAAGGAGCGAAGCGACGCAGCGGGGCGCGGCCGCCGAAAAGGCGGACGCGGAATCCCTCCGTCCCACAGCCGGCACTTGGAGACGTTCCTAAAGTGCCGGCACTAAAGGAACGTCTCCAAGTGCCGGCCTCCCAAAAATCTACCTTTAAAAGACAGGCGCCCCAAGCCCATAAGGACCAAGAGCGCCTTTCATCTAGAAAATATCAGCCCAGTTCCGAAAAGCGACCCGCATGCGACAACCAAGTAGCCGCAGGCCCCGGGAGAGTGGGGACACCGGCTTAGGTTTATCGCGAGTTCCGCACGAACAGGAGGCCACTTAATGTGGCCTCCGTCGTGAGCAGGACTGTAGAGCAGGAAACCTAAGCCGGTGTCCCCACTCTCCCGGGGCCGAACGCCCTAGTTGTTGAGCATGCGGTCGAAGCTTCCCGAGTCGCCATCCCGATAGTCTGCGGTCATCAGAATCTCCTGCGGAATGCGCCCGCCCTCACGTAGCACGTTGCGGAACTGCACGCGCGTGACCATGGGCAGATCTTTGATCGTCGCTGCCAGGTTCTGCGGCACACCCTGGTTGGCAGCTGCGGGCTCGCACTCTCCGCCGGCCTTCACGCGACGCTTATGCTCGGCGAGCATAGCGCGATACATGCCGGCATGCAGGCGAATCTCAACCACATTGGCATTGCGAGCCTGCTCGACGATGCGCGCACCCTCGCGGTCGATGTCGCCCACGTAGTAGACGTAGTTAAAGCGATAGCCAATCTCGGCCAGATAATCGTCCAGGGCATGCGAGACGCTCGCCTTGCATCCGCCGCCAAAAATCACGCCGCCCACCTTGATGCCAAAGAGCTTGGCGTGCTTGCGGCCACGCAGCAGCCTGACGATCTCGTCGTAGGTGTCCAGGTTCTCGACCATAATGAACGGCTTGTCGGCTCCCAGCGTAAAGAAGCCCGTAAAGTGCACGGGGCGATTGGGGGCGACCTTGATCGCCTGCATGCTGATGCCCTTTTCGGTCATACGCCTGATCAGGCGCTCACCGTGCTTGCCGTCAAAAGCCTTCTCGTCGTTAAAGATCTGGTAGGCACGCTGGCGGCGCGAGGCAACCGGCGTATCGGCACCTCGGTTCTGCTCGATCCAAGCCTGGATGATTGCGATTTCCTCGGCAATCTTGCGGTTGGACATCTCGTTGTGCTGAGTGCGCTGCGGAGCCTTTTTGCCGTCCTTGCCCTCGACCTTTACGATCTGTGTCTGCTGCTCCTTGATCTTGGAGAGCGCCGTAGGCGTAGGGACAACTTTGAGCAGCTGCCTGCCTAAAACGCGGGCAAGGGCAAACGCCGAGACCTCGCCGTGGACTGCCGACTTGGGCTGCTGGGCAGCAGTATCTGCTGCGGTAGACTCCGGCTTCTTCTGAGACTTGCGCTTAGAATCGCCTTGGGAATTGCGCTCGCGCTTCGGCATAGGCGCCTGCTTCTGCGGACGATCGGACTTGCTCTCCTTCGCCGGCTGGCGCTTAGGCTGCCCCGAAGAAACCTCGACCTTCGCATCCTCGTCCTGCGGCGTGGTCTTCTCGGCTGCAGTCTCGGCATGGGAACTGCGGCCCCCACGATGGCGACGGCGGCGAGGCTTGCTCGACGCGCCCTGCTCCGCCTGCTCATCAGTAGGCTGCTGGCCCTTGGCCTCGGCATCAACCTCAAGCTGCGGCTCAACAGGCTTCTGCTCGCGAGCCGCCGGCTCAACGGCCTTCTCGTCCTGGGTGGTCGAAACCGACTCGCCCTTCTCCTGATGCTTTACGGGATACGCGCGTCCCGCAAAACCGCGGCCGGGACGACACGAACCCGGAGCCTTCTTGACCGGTTCATCGGACGCGTCAGCAGCCTCGACGGAATCCTGGATCTCGCATGCAATACCTCGCTGCTCGGCCTTAAAGTGGGCACCGCGGCGACGCTTGGGGTCCTGGATCTCAGCATGCTCTTGAGCGCGAGTCGGCTCCTGCATCCCGACGGACTTTTCCTCGACGGCCTCAGCATCCGTCTCACCCTTTTGAGCAACGGCGCGACGGAAGCGCTCCTGCTGGGCGCGGCGCTGCGCATCGCGCTTGCCACCCCCGCCAAAACCGCCGCGTCCTGCCTTGGCCGTAAAGGCACGCACGACGTTCTCATCGAGCAACTCATCGGTATCGACATGCTCACGCGGAGCAACTTCTTCCACAGCAGGCACGTCAGCAGAATCCTCGACGACAAAATCTTCGACGGACTCGGCAGGCTGCTCCTGGACATCGCGGATCTCGGCATTGATGGTATAGAACGCCGGGCGCCCGTTAATGCCGCTACCCTCGATCTTTGTCACGATATTTGCCGCGATAAGCTCATCGCGCATCGCCTTGGTGTCACATTCCTTATCGACGGAGCGGAAAATCTGCGCCAGCGCACTCGACTTAATCTTGAGCACCTTGCGGCAGAGCAGGTCGTAGGCAACCAGCTTGGCACGCTCGGCAGAAAGCGACGTCCGGCTGCTCAGACGTTCAGCCAGGGCATCGACATTATTTTGGTTATCGGAATATACCGTCTTGGCCACGGGGCCCCTTTCATATGCACACATATACGTCTATATGGTACAACGCGCGCCCTTATCCACGCAAAACATCTGCGAGAACACTCGAGCGTCACCCGCTTTTGCATGAAAAAAGGACCGAGCCCGCGAAATCGCGGACCCGGTCTTTCCGAGTCATATAGATGTGACGTTCAACTCGTCAGGTCAACTAAGCCTTGGCGGCCTCGGCGTCGGCAGGAGCCTCAGCGGCAGCGGCGCGGCCGTACTCGGCCTTGCCCATCTCAGACCACTCGGGCTCCTCGTCGGGCATGGAACCGGCCTCCTTGCCGAAGAGCTCCTTGAGGCAGTTGACGGCGACGATGAGGCCCAGGACCATCAGCAGGACGGCGAAGACAAGCTGCAGGCCCTTGGTGGCGGCGACGGAGACGGCAGCCGTGGTGGCGGTAGCCGGGATGGTGCCGAAGAAGCCGTAAGCCTGGACAGCGGCCATGCAGCCCATGGCGCTCTGGACCAGCGAGGTGAAGGTGCAGCAGAGCAGGAAGACGACGGGCACGTAGAGCATCCAGCCCTTGCGGCCGGTGCACTTGCAGAACACGGCGAGGGTGATCATGGTCATGCCGCCGAGCAGCTGGTTAGAAGCACCAAAGAGCGGCCAGATGTTGGCATAGCCACCAAAGGCGAGGGCGAGACCGGGAAGCAGGGTAACGACCGTGGCAAACCAGGGGTTGCCGAGGACTTTCATGTAGCCGGCCTTGGACTCGATGGCCAGAGCGTCGTTGGTCTGGGCAAAGAACTCGGAGAACGAGGTGCGGGCGATACGAGCGACGGCGTCGAGCGAGGTCAGGGCCAGAGCGGAGACGTTCATGGTCATGAAGACGGTAGCGAGCGTGCCGTCAACGCCGAAGGCCTGCATACCGCGGGAGATGCCGGCGGCGAAGATCTGGAACGGGGTGGAAGCGACGCCGGCGTTGAGGGCGCCAGTACCGGCGGTGTTCATATCGGAGAACATGATGCCGGCGACGATGATGGCAAGGATGCCGACGAAGGACTCGACGATCATGGCGCCATAACCGACCTTGACGGCGTCCTGCTCCTTCTCTACCTGCTTGGAGGAGGTACCAGAAGAAACGAGGCTGTGGAAACCGGAGAGAGCACCGCAAGCGACGGAGACGAACAGGACCGGGAACATC
>CABUZF010000046.1 GCA_902495985.1 uncultured Collinsella sp. | reverse complement strand
GGAATTTGCGAGGTCTATCCGCAGATTCTGACGCTGGACCGGCGCGAGGATTGCCTGTCGATGATGCGTCGACAAATTGGCGAGACGCGACTTTTGCACAGCTGGAATCGCCGCGGCATGGAAGATTCCGGATGCACAGTGTGCTGTGGAACGGATTTGCCGCTGTTGATTCCGAGCCTGGGCGAGTCAATCTTCAGCGCGTGCGGCGGATTCTTCGCCGACGGACTGCCCGTGAATGAGGCCAACGTGCTGACGCTTGTCGAGCTTTTGCGCGCTTGGACTGCCGGGGGCGCGTACGATCTGATGCGCGAAGACGAGCTGGGTACGCTCGAGGCCGGCAAGCTTGCCGATATCTGCGTGCTCGATCGGGATGTGTTCGACCTCGATTATCGCGACGCACGCGATCTTGCGGTTGATATGACGATGTCGGACGGACAAATCGTGTTCGATCGAAATAAGGAGGCATAAGATGTCTGAATCCAAACCGACGCTGCGCCGCGAGCAGATTGCGGGCATGAATATCCACTACATCATGTGGTCGCTCGATTACTTCCTTGATGTGCAGCAGCGTTTGGGCTTTGAGTCCATTGAGCTGTGGTGTGCGGAGCCGCATGTGACACTCGACCATACGGGCTACTTTGAGGCTGAGGTCCTGGCGAAAAAAGCTGCAGACCGTGGGCTTAGGTATCGTACTCTGTGCCCCGAGAATGTTGTCTATCCTTGGCAATACTGCGCACGCAAACCGCTGCATGAACAGCGCAGCCTGGCGTACTTTAAGCACGGCATTGAGCTTGCCGAGGTACTTGGGTGCGACCGTATGTCCATCAACTCGGGCTGGGGCGACTGGGACGAGGACCGCGAGGAAGCCTGGAAGCGCAGCCGCGAGCACTTGTCCATTCTGGCGGAGTATGCCGGCGAGCACGGTCTGGTGCTTACGATGGAAAGCCTGCGTCCCGAGGAGAGCAACCTTGTGACGACGGTTTCCGATGCGAAGCGCATGATTGACGAGGTCGCGAGCCCGTACTTACAGCCCATGGTTGATACAACCGCGATGGGCGTTGCAGGCGAGACGCTCGAGGACTGGTTTGCCGCCTTTGGTGATGGGGCAATTCACGAGATGCACTTTATCGACGGTGACCCGTATGGCCATCTGGTGTGGGGCGATGGCAAGCACGATATGGACGCCTTCGTTGCCACGCTCAACGCCCATGGTTTCGACGGCATGCTGGGCCAGGAAATTACGGACGGTCGTTACTACGATGACCCGGCGGCGGCTGATGCCAAGAACATGGCCGCATTCGAGAAATATCTGATTGACTAAAACAGCCATCGGCCACGCAACCAACGTCATTGATTGCGGCCCAAACAAGAAAGGAACTGGATATGAACGCACACGATCTGATCAAAGAGGCAATTGCCGAGAAGGGCAAGTTCGACAGCGTCTACTGGATTGCTTGCGGTGGCTCCATGATCGATTTGATCCCGGCTCATGAGCTTCTGCAGCGTGAGGCAACCACCTTCACTTCGTATATCTATACGGCTCGCGAGTTTGATATCATGCGCCCGCGCCGTCTGGGCAAGAAGTCCCTGGTCATTGCTTGCAGCCACAGTGGCAACACCCCCGAGGTCGTCGAGGGCTGCGAGATTGCCCTTGCTGCCGGCGCTACGGTGATCGCCCAGACCGACAACGCTGGATCCAAGATTGACTCCGGCAAGTGGACCACGTGGGTCTACCCGTGGGGCGAGGGTGTGCCGCAGGCCGAGGTCCCCGCTGGCATTTCGCTGTCGCTTGCGGCAGAGCTGCTCGATCAGCAGGAGGGCTACGCCGATCTTGCCGATATGTATGCCGGTATCGCCGAGATGGATAAGATTCTTCCCCCGGCACGTGAGAAGGTAAATGCCGAGCTGGGCGATCGCTTTGCCAAGCTTTGCCAGGAGCACGAGTTCTTCTATATTCTGGGCAGCGGTCCCAACTTTAGCCAGACCTACGGTTTCGCTATCTGCTCTCTTATGGAGATGCAGTGGCAGCACTGCAGCTACATCCACTCTGCCGAGTACTTCCACGGCCCCTTCGAGGCTACTCAGGATGGCGTTTTTTACTTCCTGCAGATGGGTTCCAGCGAGTGTCGTGCTATGGACGAGCGCGCCCTGGCGTTCCTTAAGACGCATACCGATACGCTGATGGTGCTCGATGCCAAGGAGTACGGTATGGAAGCCGTGCCGGCAAGCGTCCGTGCCTATCTGGACCCGGTGCTGTTCTACGCCATGAACTGCGAGCTGCGTGCCGCACGCGGCAAGGTGTTTGACCATGATCCCGATTTCCGTCGCTACATGGGCGTCGTCGAGTACTAGAAGGGACAAAGGCCATGGCATTTAACGTTAACGCGCTCGGATTTGGCGACAACGTCGTCGATCGCTACGAGCATATCCACACCATGTATCCCGGCGGCAATGCGGTGAACTTCGCCGTTTATGCCAAGAAATGCGGTGCCGCACGCTCTGCATACATGGGCATTTTTGGCAATGACGCTGCTGCCGAGCATGTCATTGCAAGCCTCGAGGATGAGGGTATCGAGCTTGACAAGTGCGAGCAGATGATTGGCGAGAACGGAGCGGCTCGCGTGACCGTCGTTGACGGTGACCGTGTCTTCCTTGGCTCCAACGAGGGCGGTATCCGTGGCGATGCGCGCTATGTCCTCGATCGCTTTGACCTTGCGTACATGAAGCAGTTCGATGTGGTTCATTCGGGCAACTATTGCTTCACCGAGCGCGAGCTGCCCAAGCTGAAGGCTGCGGGCGTCACGGTCTCTTTTGACTTTTCGGACGACTCCACCGACGAGTACTACGAGCAGATTGCGCCCTACGTCGATTTTGCTTTCTTTAGTGCGGCGGATGCCGCGAGTGAGGACGAGATTCGCGAGCGTCTGGCATGGGTGAAGAGCCTGGGTCCGCGTTTTGTGTCGGCTACGGCGGGCGCCGAGGGCTGCATTGCTTACGACGGCGAGCGTTATTACCGCCAGCTGGCTAAACCGGTAACGGACATGAAGGACACCATGGGGGCGGGCGACTCGTTCCTCACCTCGTTTTTGATGTGCTATCTCGATTCCGTCAAGCGTGGTGAGGATGGCGCCGAGGCCATCGAGCGCGCGCTCGACTTTGCTGCCGGGTTTGCCTCGACCGTGTGCGGCATGGAAGGTTCTTGGGGCCACGGAGCACCAATCGTCGAATAGCCGAGCGGTCCCGGGGAGGTGCGGGTGCCTCCCCGGGACTCGGTGTGCAAAAAATGCCAAATATGAGTACTGTGACTAATTTGGTCGCAGCAAAATCAACCCCTTCAGATGTGATTTGAGCGTCTGGAGGGGTTTAAGATTTGCGAAAACGCAGGATGAATGACTGTAAAAGCTTTAATTAGCGGACAATCGAGGATTATTCTGGCGGTTGGGAAGTTAAAAGTAATGTATCCATTCCGGTAGCAGTACTCATATTTGGCATTTTTTGCCCACAGGGGTTAGCGAAGGTCAAATACAGAGCGCGCATTTGCTAAAACTGCCGACTCAATGTGCTTAGCGTCACAGTTTTTGAGTGAGGCAATGCGCATCGAGGTCCTTGTGAGCGATCTGATGAGCGACTGTGCGCTTGTTTCTGTGTTTGCCTCCGCCGGCGCATCGGTCTCGAGCAGTAAACGATCGAGTGGGATCTGTCGGGCGTATTCGCGACCGCGCTTGGTGGCGAGCATCCGCTCGTTCACGGAAAAATAACAGCCCGCATTACGCGCGCGGACGAGTTCGTCCGAAGTACCGCTAAACCAGTGGAAGATGATAGCGGGGGAGTCGGGGTTTGGGATGAGTAGTCCATGCGATTCGAGGACGTCCAGTACGGCTCCTGCTGAACGAACGGCGTGAATTGATATCACTCGCCCGGTAAGAGGATGCTGCACGAGTGTATCGCAGAGCCAGTCAAATGCCTGTATTTGTAGCGGCTCACTTAAGGCAAAACGAGCGGAAAAGTCAAGTCCGACTTCGCCGATGTAGCGCTCTTGGGCAGCAAACTCGCAAAGCAGGTTGACTTCGGCGGGACCGCAGCGGCCGTCGGCGAGCCACCAGGGGTGAAGCCCAACGCCGGCGATGATGCTTGGTTGGCGACGGGCGCGCTCGTTTGCGGCCGAAAAGTCGCGTGGGTCGACCCCGCAGTCAAAGAGCCCCAGACCCGACGCCGCCGACTCACTGGCTGCAGCATCGGGGCCGAGCATCAAATCAAGATGACAATGCGTGTCAAAGAATTGCGGTTCCATCGCAGGACATTCTGCTAGTCCAGGCGTTGGCCGTCGGCGCGTACGCGCTCGGTGCCGCGCCCGCTGATCTGGCGGATAACCTCGCCGGCAATCATCTGACCCATGATGGGCGGCATAAAGCTGGCGGTACCCAACTCGGTACGCTCGTGGATGTTGGACGGGTCGCGGGGTTGGGTCTTAACCGATTCCTCGCAGCTAAACAGCACGTGCAGACTCTTGATTCCGCGCTTCTTACATTCTTTGCGCATGATGCGGCTCATGGGGTCACGTACCGTATCGAAAATGTCGGCAAAGCGGAGGCACTCGGGATGGAGCTTGTTGGCCCCGCCCATGGAGCTAACCAAACGAATGTCGTGGTCCTGAGCATATTTGGCAATGGTGAGCTTGGCCGAGATGGTGTCGATGGCGTCGACGACGTAGTCGAGCTTGCCGTCCGTCTGCTCCAAAACGCTCGCGAAGAACTCGTCGATGTTGTCGCTCAGCAGGTATTCGGTGCGTTTGATAACGGTGGCGGTGGGATTGATGTCGTGGATCATGGCTTCCATAACATCGACCTTGCGCTTGCCGATGGTGCTGTGAAAGGCGATAGCCTGGCGATTGATATTGCTGGGCGCGACGATGTCCTTGTCCAGAATGACGAAATGACCAATGCCGCCGCGGGCGAGTGCCTCGCAGCAGTTGGAGCCCACGCCTCCGCAGCCGAGCACCAACACCGTAGCATCGGCGAGCTTATCGAGTGCCTCGCGGCCCATGATGATCTCGAGCTTGGTGTCGCGTGTCTCGACGAGAGCGGCAGCGGTTTCGGTCATAGACATCCTCCGATGGGGAAGCGAATCGTGTTTTAGCTATCGCCATTATAGGTGTTATCGCGATTCCATTTGAGCCCTTGGGCTTGTTGAAATGGGATCGGGGTTCGCATAAGATTGAAGCAGATGGCACCCGTTGCAGCGGGTTGGCCAACTCAAAAACACGTTTGTAGCGTGAGAAGTGGCCGTCTTCGCATTACGCGGAGGCGGCTATTTTTTTGAGTACAAGATTAGATAGTTAGACAAACATCTAAATATCGAGTATAGTGTGCGCGTCATAAGAGATGATGAGAGGAGGTCTTATGCCGGGAGAGGGTTTTAAGGCGCTTGCCGATCCAACGCGACGGCGCATTTTGGAGTTGCTGCGCGAGGGCAATTGCACGGCGGGGGAGCTTGCCGAGCATTTCGATATCAGTAAGCCGTCGCTGAGCCATCACTTGGCGACGCTCAAAAACGCCGGGTTGGTGACCGACGAGCGCCATGGCCAAAACATCGTATACAGCTTAAACACCACCGTCATGCAGGATTTGATTGGCTGGTTTATGGGTTTTACAAACACGGAAGGTGATAAGGATGAATAACGAAAACAAGGGCATTCACCCCACGGGGGTATCGTCGCGCGTGTGGATTGCGCTGGTCGCTCTGTGCGTCGCCAATGTCGTAGCGCACCTCATGGTGATGCCGAGCTTGCCTGCGCAGATTCCCACGCACTGGGGCGCGAACGGCGCCGTCGACGGTTGGGGTCCTAGCTGGATGGCCTCCGCGCTCGGCGTGCTGCCTCTGGCGCTTCTCGCAATGTTCTGCGTGGTGCCGCGCATCGACCCCAAAGGTGAGGCATATCGAACCTCGGGCAAGTTCTACCAGGGCTTCGTAATCGCCTTCACCTTGTTCATGTGCGCCATAAGCTGGCTGGGAGAGCTTACGGTCTGGGGCGTGGTGCCGGCGGTCGGTTCGGTTAACGTGCTGATTTCCGGTGTTGTCGGTTTGCTGTTCATCGGCGTAGGCAACTACTTGCCGCGTGTGAAGCAGAACTATACGCTCGGTATCAAGACACCCTGGGCGCTTGCCGATCCCGAGAACTGGCGCCGTACGCAGCGTTTTGGCGGCGCCTGCTTTATGGTGCTGGGTATTGGCCTGATTGTGATGGGCGTGGCAGGCAGCGTGCTTTCGAGTGAAGTCGTCGCCGCGGTGATTGCGGTTCTGGCGTTTGGTTCGGTCGGAGCCATCTACGTCTACTCGTATCTGCTGTGGCGCAAATCGCAGCGAGCCGCTCGTTAAGGTTGCGGAAAACTAGCGTACGCAGTTCATAGTATGTTCCGGGGGACTTTTCCCAGGTAGTATTAGGGGGTATGGGCAACCATGCCCCTTTTTCGTTACGTTTCAGAGCTGGTTCCCTCATTTCGTTTCCACTAAAGCGAATCAAGAATAGGGAAACAGCAGGTAGAAAGGATAAAACAGGCAAATGGCAGAGTTTATCTACCAGATGTATCAGGCTCGCAAGGCCCATGGCGACAAGGTGATCCTTGACGACGTGACCCTGAGCTTCTACCCCGGTGCCAAGATCGGCGTCGTGGGCCCCAACGGTATGGGCAAGTCGACCCTGCTCAAGATCATGGCCGGCATCGAGGAAGTTTCCAACGGCGATGCCAGGCTTACCCCCGGCTACACCGTGGGTATCCTGCAGCAGGAGCCGCCGCTCGACGACGACAAGACCGTCATCGAGAACGTGCGCATGGCATTTGGCGACATGATCGCCAAGGTCGATCGCTTCAACAAGATCGGCGAGGAGATGTGCGACCCGGATTGCGACATGGACGCCCTCATGGCCGAGATGGGAAAGCTCCAGGACGAGATCGACGCCGCCGACGGCTGGGATATCGATTCCAAGCTCGGCCAGGCCATGGACGCCCTGCAGCTGCCCGATTCCGACATGCCGGTCAACGTGCTTTCCGGCGGCGAGCGCCGCCGCGTGGCCCTGTGCAAGCTGCTGCTCGAGGCTCCCGACCTGCTGCTGCTCGACGAGCCCACGAACCACCTGGACGCCGAGTCGATCCTGTGGCTCGAGCACTTCCTGCACAACTACCAGGGCGCGGTGCTTGCCGTCACGCACGATCGCTACTTCCTGGATAACGTTGCCGAGTGGATCTGCGAGGTCGACCGCGGTCACCTTTATCCCTACAAGGGCAACTACTCCACGTATCTGGAGACCAAGGCCGCCCGTATCGAGGCGCAGGGCAACCGCGACGCCAAGCTCGCCAAGCGCATGGAGGCCGAGCTCGAGTGGGTGCGCAGCTCGCCCAAGGCCCGTCAGGCCAAGAACAAGGCCCGTCTGGCCCGCTACGAGGAGATGGAGGCTGAGGCGCGCGCTAGCCAGAAGCTCGATTGGACTGACATTCGCATCCCTGTCGGCCCGCGTCTGGGCAACAAGGTGCTCGAGGCCCATCACCTGCACAAGGAGTTCGACGGTCGCGTGCTCATCGAT
>CABUZF010000045.1 GCA_902495985.1 uncultured Collinsella sp. | reverse complement strand
CGGCATTATTTGGATTCTGAAGTGCTGGAGGCCACCTTTGAGCCTGAGCTCGATTATGCCGACGTGTTGGGGCAGGAGGTCGCCAAGCGCGGCATAGCGCTTGCGGCGGCAGGGGAGCTGGGCTTGCTTATGATCGGCTCTCCGGGTTCGGGCAAGACCATGCTTGCGCGCCGCATGACGGGTATCTTGCCCGAACTTTCCGTCGAGGATCAGCAGGAGGCGCTGTGTATCCATTCGGTCTTGGGTGAGAACATCGATGGCCTGCTTGCAGGGCATCGGCCGTTTCGAAGCCCTCATCACAGCATTTCGACAGCGGGCCTTATTGGCGGAGGACGCCCTGTGCATCCGGGCGAGATCAGCCTTGCCCATGGCGGCGTGCTCTTTTTGGACGAGCTTGCCGAGTTTCCCACGGGTGTGCTGCAGACGCTGCGTCAGCCCATCGAACGCGGCTATGTGAGGATCGTACGCGTCGACGGGGCCTTTACCTTCCCGTCGCGCTTTCAGCTGCTCGCTGCGAGCAATCCCTGCCCCTGCGGCTTTTTGGGCGACCGCGAGGTGCCGTGCCGCTGCTCGGCATCGATGGTCGAGCGCTATCGGGCAAAGCTGCGCGGTCCTTTGGCCGACCGTATCGACATGATGATCGATGTGACCCGTCCCGATCCCCAGGTGATTATCGAGGGCGCGGAGGGTATGTCGTCGGCCGAGTTACGTGACTACGTTGTGCGCGGTCGCGCTTTTCGCACCTGGCGCGAGTCTCGTATGGACGATGCGGATGCCGAGGCCGAGGATGACGAGACGCGGTCCATTGACGGCGTCGTTTCGACCTTTGAGCTCGATGATGCTGCCGAGAAATGCGTACTCGGTCTGTCCAAACGCACGCATCTCACAGGGCGTGGCATCGTGCGCCTGGTTCGCATTGCGCGCACGATCGCAGATGTCGCCGAGAGCGAGCAAGTGACGCAGGACCACGTGCTCGAGGCGGCGATGTACCAGGGAAGGAGGGACCAATGATGGCCGAGGGGACCTTCGAGCTGCATCCAGGTGACGCGTTGTATCCCGAGACCGTTTTGGAGCTTTCTGATGTACCTCAGACGCTCTATGTGCGCGGCAACCCCGAGGCGCTTTCGACGCCCGCGCTCTCCATCATCGGCGCGCGAAAGGCCTCGCCGTATGGTCTTGCCGTGGCAGAGCTTGCGGCAAAGGTGGCGGTCGAGGCGGGAGTGACGGTTGTTTCGGGCGGCGCGGTCGGTTGTGACCAGGCCTCGGGTTGGGCTGCGGTCAACGCCGGCGGCAAACACGTCGTGGTGCTGGGGACGGGCGCCGACGTGGTCTACCCGCGTTCGAGCGCGGGGCTTATTACTCGCACGCTCGATACGGGTGGCGCGGTCGTGTCGATCTCTCCGTGGGGCATGGGTCCGCGCAAGTTTGCCTTTCCGCGCCGGAATCGCGTGATCGCGGCCCTGTCGCAAGCCCTCTTTGTATCCGAGGCGGGTATGCCTTCCGGGACGTTTTCTACAGCCGAGGCTGCTATGGATTTGGGGCGCGAACTTCTTGCCGTGCCGGGGTCGATCCTATCGCCCGAGTCGCGTGGCACGAATTACCTCATTGCGAACGGTGCCTGCTGCATCATCGACGAGGAATCTATCGAGATGGCTATCTCACGTATCTACGGCACCCTGCGCTACTCGCGCCCTGATGCTCCCGGCATTGCCGACCTGGATCCAACACAGCAGACCGTGATGCATGCGCTCATCGCCTCTCCGCTCAAGGTCGACGACATCGCGGCGCTCGTCTCGTTCGATGCCGTCGGCGTACTCAAACTCTTGGGTTCGCTCGAACTCGAGGGCCTTATCGAGCGCATGATGGATGGAAGGTATGCGCCCTCCAAGTTTGCCCTTCACGCCCAGACGCCCTTCGGTCACAATGGAAAACGTGTCAATTAGAAAGGTGTTTGCAGATGCAGTTCGATCAGGTGACGGTTATCGGTGGCGGTCTGGCGGGTTCGGAATGCGCGATCCAGCTGGCAGACCGCGGGTTTGCCGTAAAGCTGTGCGAGATGCGCCCCCAGGTGAGCTCCCCGGCTCACCATACTGATCACCTGGCAGAGCTCGTCTGCTCCAATTCGTTTAAGTCGACCCGTCCAGATTCCGCTGCTGGCCTACTAAAAGCCGAGCTCCAGCGCATGGGTTCAGTCCTGCTCGATTGCGCCCATCGCGCCGCTGTTCCCGCCGGTGGTGCCTTGGCGGTCGACCGCGTCAAGTTTTCCGAGCTTGTCGAGGCCGAGGTTGCCGCCCGTCCCAATATCGAGATCATTCACGGCGAGGTCACGCAGATTCCCGAGGGTCACGTGGTCATTGCCGCCGGCCCCTTGTGCTCGCCGGCACTGAGCGAAGAGGTCATGAAGCTCGTCGGTGGCGACGCCCTTGCGTTCTTCGATGCCGCGGCGCCGATCGTCGATGCCTCCACGCTCGATATGGACGTGCTGTTCTCGCAGTCGCGCTACGAGGAGCAGGGGAGTGGCGACTATCTCAACGCTCCGCTCAACAAGGAGGAGTACGAGGCCTTTATCGAGGCGCTTACCACGGCCGACCGCGTGGTGCTCAAGGATTTTGAGGGCGGCGATCTGTTCCAGGCCTGCCAGCCTGCCGAGGAGGTTGCACGCACCGGCAAGGACGCCATTCGCTTTGGCGCCATGAAGCCCGTCGGCCTCACCGACCCGCGTACCGGACGTCGCCCCTGGGCGGCGATTCAGCTGCGTGCCGAGAACAAGGAGAAGACCGCTTATAATCTGGTGGGCTTCCAGACCAACCTGACCTTTGGCGAGCAGAAGCGCGTCTTCCATATGGTGCCGGGCCTGGAGAACGCTGAGTTCTTCCGCTACGGTGTCATGCACCGTAATACCTTTGTCGACGCCCCGCACGTCCTCGATGGCACCTTTGCCGTGCCCGGTACCGGCGTGCGCCTGGCCGGTCAGATCACCGGCACCGAGGGGTACATGGAAGCCGTGGCGACCGGTCTGCTCGCGGCGCTCAACACCTATGCCGAGGCTATCGGTGTCGCGGGCGTCGAGCTGCCGCGCGTGGGCGCCCTGGGCGCGCTCGTGGGCTATGCGACCGATCCTGCCACCGTGGGCTACCAGCCCATGCATGTCAACTTTGGCCTGGTGCCGCCGCTCGAGGACGGTAAGCGTCGCAGCAAGCGCGACCGCTACCAGGCCTATGCGGACCGTGCGCTTGAGGCCCTTGATGCCTATCTGGCCACTCGCCCCGATCTGTTTGGAGGCGACCGGTCATAGCCTTTGACCTGTACGATGCCGTCGACTCGTTTATCGCCTATATCGCACGTGTCGAGGGACTTTCTCCCAACACGGTGACGGCCTATGGCTCGAGGCTGGAGCGCTTTGCTTCCTGGTGCGAGCGCGAGGATATCGATGCTTTCGCTGCCGACGTGCGCACCATTCGTCGCTATCTTGCCGAGCTTTCGCGTGAACAGGTGGCTCCCCGAACGCTTGCGGCGCATCTGTCTGCCATTCGCTCGCTCTATCGGTGGATGACTGCCGAGGGGATTGTCGAGGGTGATGCGGTCTCGGCAATCGCATCGCCCAAGCTGCCGCGCGACCTGCCGGGCGTCCTTACGACCCAGCAGGTCGAGGCGCTGCTCAAGACGCCTGATACCTCGACGCCCGCGGGACTGCGCGATGCGGCGATGCTCGAGCTGCTCTATGCCTCGGGTGCTCGTATCTCTGAGCTCGCAGCACTCAATGTGGAGTCCATCGCTTGGTCCGAACGCACGCTGCGCCTTTGGGGCAAGGGGAGCAAAGAACGTATCGTCCCTCTGTATCGTCGTGCGCTCGAGGCGACGCGTCTCTATATTGAGGAGGGGAGGCCGGAATTGCTCGCTCAGGCAAAGCGTCGTGACCCCGCTACCGGGCCGCATCCGCTGCTTATATCGGCGCGCGGCAATCGCATGAGCGCCGCCATGCTCCGGCGGCGGTTCCATACGCTGGCGACGCTCGCCGGCATTCCGGCCGACATCGCCCCGCATGCGATGCGCCATACTTTTGCGACCGACTTGCTTGAGGGCGGTGCGGACCTGCGCTCGGTTCAAGAGCTGCTGGGTCATGCGAGTCTGTCCACGACGCAGATCTACACGCATCTCACGCCCGATCGGCTTAAGCGGGCCGTGGCTCAAGCCCATCCCCGCGGCGAATAGTTGCTGGGACGTTCCGCGCTGCACTCAGGTGTGTGGTTTTGATTGCGGGTTGGCAGGAAGATGCATTCCTGCTATCATTCATCGGGTTGCTTCACGGCAACATGTTTTTATCACGCACGCGCGGCTACTTCATACCGTGGTGCCCGGGCTTTGGTAGCACATGTCTGGGTTGGTTTTGGAGGATGACCCCGCGCGGAGGCAAACCACAGGAGGTTTAACATGGCTACCAAGATTAATATCCGCACCCTGCTCGAGGCCGGCTGCCACTTCGGTCACCAGACCCGTCGCTGGAACCCCAAGATGAAGCCGTTCATCTTCGGTGAGCGCAACGGCATTTACATCCTCGACCTCAAGCAGACCATCCTCGACGCCGACCAGGCCTACACCTTCGTTAAGAACGTCGCCAAGGGTGGCAACGTGCTGTTCGTCGGCACCAAGAAGCAGGCTCAGGAGGCCGTCAAGAACGCTGCTGAGCGCGCCAACATGCCTTACATCAACCAGCGTTGGCTCGGCGGTATGCTGACCAACTTCGTTACCATCCGCTCCCGCATCAACCGCATGGAGGAGCTCGAGGCCATGGTCGAGGACGGCCGCATGGCAGTGCTCCCCAAGAAGGAGCAGGCTGTGCTCGGCAAGGAGCTCACCAAGCTCCAGACCAACCTCGGTGGCGCCCGCGACATGAAGGGTCTGCCCCAGGCTCTCTTCGTCATCGACACCAAGCGCGAGGAGAACGCCATCAAGGAGGCTCAGCGCCTGAACATCCCCGTCGTCGCCCTGATCGACACCAACTCCGATCCCGACGAGGTCGAGTACGGCATCCCCTGCAACGATGACGCTATCTCCGCTGTCACCCTTATGTGCGAGCTCATGGCTGACGCCTGCCTCGCTGGCTCTGGTAAGGAGCAGGTCTCCGAGGCCGAGATGGCCGCTGAGCCCAAGGCCGAGTAAATCAGTCTTAGTTAATTCTTTTTCATCTCTTTGAAAGGAACCACAATGGCCCAGATTACCGCCGCTATGGTCAAGCAGCTCCGCGAGATGACCGACTCCCCGATGATGGAGTGCAAGAAGGCTCTCGTCGAGGCTGACGGCGACATGGACGCCGCTGTCGACGTTCTGCGTAAGAACGGCCTTGCCAAGGCTGCCAAGAAGGCTGGCCGTGAGACCAACGAGGGCGCTGTCGCCGCGTTCGTCTCCGAGGATGGCAAGACCGGCGCTCTGCTCGAGCTCTCCTGCGAGACCGACTTCGTTGGCTCTAACGCCAAGTTCACCGGCTTTGCTTCCAAGGTCGCTGAGGTTGTCGCTACCACCGAGCCTGCTGACGTCGACGCTCTGCTCGAGAAGCCGATGGGCGAGGAGACCGTTTCCTCCGAGCTCACCGAGATGATTCACATCATGGGCGAGAACATGAAGATCTCTCGTTTCGCCGCCCGCAAGGCCGAGAATGGCGCTCTCGCTTCTTACATCCACATGGGTGGTAAGATCGGCGTCCTCGTCGAGTTCGCCTTCGAGAAGGCCGAGACCGCTCAGGCCGACTCCTTCAAGACCTTCGCTCACGACGTTGCCCTTCAGGTTGCCGCTGTCGCCCCGATCTGCGCTACCCGCGATCAGGTTCCGGCCGAGACCGTCGAGCACGAGAAGCAGATCTACATGGCTCAGGCTGCCGAGTCCGGCAAGCCCGAGGCTATCCAGGAGAAGATGGCTGTTGGCCGTCTGGAGAAGTTCTACAAGCAGTCCGTGCTCACCGAGCAGGAGTTCATCAAGGACAGCTCCCTCACCATCAAGAAGTACGCAGAGCAGGTCTCCAAGGAGCTCGGCGACACCATTACCGTCGTTGCCTTTGACCGTCTGGTCCGTGGCGAGTAAATAAGCTCTTGTAGCTGGTAATGAGCAGGCTGTGGGTTTTACTCACAGCCTGCTTTTTCATGGCTCTTCTTAGAGCCTTTGATAGAATGTTGAGAGTTCAATCTAAAGGAGGATCGCTTTGTCCGACATCCGATATAAACGCGTGCTTTTGAAGCTTTCCGGCGAAGCACTGATGGGCGACGGCCAATATGGCATCGACCCCAAGGTTACCGACTATCTTGCCAAGCAGGTCAAGGAGCTGCTCGCCGTTGGCCATGAGGTCGGCGTCGTTGTCGGCGGCGGCAATATTTTCCGCGGCATGGCCGGCGCTGCCGGTGGCATGGAGCGTGCTCAGGCCGACTACATGGGCATGCTGGCAACCGTTATGAACGCGCTCGCCCTGCAGGATGCCTTCGAGCACAACGATGTTCCCTGCCGCGTGATGAGCGCTATCCAGATGAACGAGATCTGCGAGCCCTATATTCGCCGTCGCGCCATCAACCACCTTTCCAAGGGCAGCGTCGTAATTTTTGCCGCCGGGTCGGGCAATCCGTACTTTACGACCGACACCGCCGCGGCTCTTCGTGCGTGCGAGATCGGCGCCGAGATTCTGATCAAGGCCACCAAGGTCGACGGCATCTATGACAAGGATCCCGTCAAGTGCGCCGATGCCGTCCGCTTTGACAAGATCACCTACCATGAGGTGCTCGTCCGCGGTCTGCAGGTTATGGATTCCACGGCTACGGCACTGTGCCAAGATAACCGTATGCCGATTTTGGTCCTCAACATCGATGGCGAGGACACTGTCAAGCGCGCGCTCGCGGGTGAGCCCGTCGGCACGCTCGTCTATCAGGAGGATTAAGCATGGCAGAGAACATCACCGCCCATATGGACAAGTCGCTCGAGTCCCTCAAGCATAACTTCTCCAAGGTCCGTACCGGCCGCGCCAATGCCAACATTCTGTCCGACATCACCGTCGATTATTACGGTGTTCCCACGCCGGTCACGCAGGTTGCCGCCGTCAAGACCCCCGAAGCCCACATGCTGCTCATCGAGCCGTGGGACAAGGCACTCATCAACGCTATCGTCAAGGCCATCGGCGCTTCCGATCTGGGTATTACCCCCAACTCCGATGGCACCGTCGTTCGTCTTCCGTTCCCGGCTCCCACCGAGGAGCGCCGTCGCGAGCTCGTCAAGGAGTGCCGCGAGTACGCCGAGCAGGCCAAGGTGTCTATCCGTAACATCCGTCGCGACTTCAACAACAAGCTCGAGCGCGATGAGGAGCTCACCGAGGACGATGTCCGTCGCGAGCAGGCCAAGGTCCAGAAGCATACCGATGAGTATGTTGCCAAGGTCGAGGAGCTTCTGAAGGAAAAAGAAGCCGAGGTCATGGAGATCTAAGGTGCAATACGACGAGCATAAACTGGTCGAGTACTTTGCCGACGCCCCTGCGGGCGTCGGTTTTTCCGACCTTGACCTCAATAACATTCCGCACCATATCTCGTGCATCATGGACGGCAATGGTCGTTGGGCCACGTCGCGTGGTCTTGCGCGCACTGAGGGCCACAAGGCGGGTATCGTCTCCCTTCGCGAGATTATTACCGCCTGCGTGCGTCTGGGCGTCGACGTGCTTTCTGCCTATGCGTTTTCTACCGAAAACTGGAACCGCCCGCAGCATGAGGTCAACGTCTTGATGCATCTGTTTGCCAAGACGTTTATCGACGAGCTG
>CABUZF010000044.1 GCA_902495985.1 uncultured Collinsella sp. | reverse complement strand
TAGGCTTGCGTATTCGCCGCCCGCCTCGACAAGCTGCGCATGCGTACCGTCCTCGACAATCTCGCCGTCTGCCAGTACCACGATGCGGTCGAGCGCCGCCACGGTGGACAGGCGATGCGCCACCACAATGGAGGTGCGGCCGCGCATCAGGTTCTCGAGCGCCTCCTGCACCAGCGCCTCGGACTCACTGTCCAGGGCAGACGTCGCCTCGTCGAGCACCAGAATCGGCGCGTCGGTCAGGATAGCGCGGGCAATGGCCACGCGCTGGCGTTGGCCGCCCGAAAGCTTTACGCCGCGCTCGCCCACCATGGTGTCAAAGCCACGGGGCAGGCGGTCGATAAACTCGGTCGCATTAGCCAAGCGAGCCGCCTCGCGAATCTGCTCGTCAGTGGCGTCGGGGCGTCCGTAGGCGATATTCTCGCGAATGGAGCGATGGAACAGCAGCGCCTCCTGCGGCACGTAGGCAACCTGGCGGCGCAGGCTCTGCTGCGTGCAGCGCGAGACGTCCTGGCCGTCCACGAGCACGCGGCCGCCCTGCACGTCGTCCAGGCGCAGCAACAGCTTGGTGAGCGTCGTCTTGCCCGAGCCTGATTTGCCCACCAGGCCCACGCGCTGGCCCGCCGCCACATGGAGCGTCAGGTCGTCGAACACGCTCTCGCCCGCCGCGGCATCACGGTATGCAAAGCTCAGGTGCTCAAAATCAATCGCTCCCTCGCCCACCTTGAGCTCGGGGGCGTTCTCGTCGTCTGCCACCAGACGCGGCTCGTCCAGTACGCGCGTCATTTCGGCCGCATCGCCCAGCGCGCGGTTAATGCGCTGCATCATGGAGCTTACGTAGTTCAGACGCATGGTGAGGTTGTACGTATAGGTAAAGATCATGACGAGCGCGCCGGCAGAGATGCCAAACCACGCGTTGCCGCCCGCGACGAACACGCTCACCACGGCCATGGTGATGACGATAAGGCCCGAGGTCGTAAAGTTGCGCTGCATCATGGCGTGCATCGAGACCGTCTCGGCGTCGCGCGCGGCGCGGTCGGCAGCATCGAACAGGTCGCGCTCAAAGTCCTCGCGCCCACAGGTCTTGACGGCCAGGATATTCGTGACCGCGTCGGACAGCACGCCCGACAATTTGTTCTGCGCGGCGGACGTCGCGGCCGAAAGCGGCATGATGCGCTTGTACATAAGCCAGACAAACGCGATGTAGACGACCATAATGCCCACCAGGATCACGGTAAACGTCGGCACCACCGGAGCGAGCGCCGCTACCGTGCAGACAACCGAGGTGATGGTGGGAATGAGCGAATACACCGTTACGTCCACCAGACCCGTGTAGCCGCTCATAAAACGGCTCGTTTGGCTCACAAGCGATCCGCCAAAGCGACTGGTGTGGAATGTCATGGATTGATTGGAGAGCGTGTCGAAGCACAGGCGCGCCAGGTGATAGTTGCCCGCAATCTCGAGCTTGTAGACGGTGTAGTCCTGCAGCTTGGAGAGGATCTGGCCTACCAGGTTAACGAGCACGAGCGCCAGAATATAGGGGCCAAAGACCTCAAACACCTGGTCGCCCGCCACGGGGCCGGCTTGAACGCGGTCGACGATAAGGGCCATCACGTAGGTGTTGGCAAACGTAAGCAAAAAGATATAGCCCGCCGACGAGAACACCGAGAGAAAGACGATCAACGGCTGTGTGCGCGTAACGTCCCAAAAACGCTGCAACGTGCGGCGCACGGTGGAGCGTTTGAGCGGACTGGTGCTTCTCTGAGACATGGGCTTCCTTTCGCGTCTGATAGGGCGAAACGCCATTGTTGCACATTGAAGCGCACTTCAGGCAAGCGCGATGCGAAAAGCGCCCGTGCCGTGCTTGCGCAGGTGCCCCGCCGTCAGATGCAGCTAGTCCTCGTCTTTTTGGTCTGCGAGCAGGCTCGCGGACGTGAGCCCCAAGATCGCGTCGGCCTCCCCGGCATCTTCCAGCGCATCGATATCCTTGAGCTTGCGCTCCATAACGTTGGTGCGCGTAGTGATGATGCCCTCGACCGTTTTACCCGCGGTCTCGATCTGCTGCTGGGCGCGGCGCAGCGCCGCCTGATAGCGCGGCAGCTCGGCCTTGACGGCGGAAAGCACGCGTAGCACGTCATCGGTGCGTTTTTGCAGCCTAAACGTCTGATAGCTCATCTGCAGGCTGTTGAGGATGGCCGCCATGGTGCTGGGGCCGGCAACGTTGACGTGATAGTCGCGGCCCAGGGTCTCGATAAGCCCGGGGCGACTGACGACCTCGGCGTACAGGCCCTCAAAAGGCACGAACATAATGCCAAAGTTGGTGGTCGCGGGCACGCTCAGGTACTTTTCGCAGATATCCTTGGCCTCGCGCTTCACCATGGCGTCGAGCGTCTTGCGCGCGGTGGCCACAGTCTCGGCATCACCCGACTCTTGCGCGTCGAGTAGATGCTCGTACGCATCGCCGGGAAACTTGGAGTCGATCGGCAGCAGCACGGGATCGCCCTCGTCTACCGGCAGTTTGACGGCAAACTCAACGCGCTCCGAGGCGCCGGGCTTGGTGGCGACGTTTTCCAGATACTGGTCGGGTGTAAGGATGTCCGCCAGAATTGCACCCAGCTGCACCTCGCCCAAAATGCCACGCGCCTTCACATTGCCCAGTACGCGCTTAAGATCGCCCACGCCGGTGGCGATGGATTGCATATCGCCCAGGCCCTTGTAGACGGCTTCGAGCTGGTCGCTCACCTGCTTAAACGATGCCGACAGGCGATCGTTGAGCGTGCGGGAGAGCTTCTCGTCCACCGTTGCGCGCATCTGATCGAGTTGCACGTTGTTGTCTTTGCGGATAGCACCCAGCTGGGCATCGACCGTCTCGCGCACCTTGTCCAGGCGGTGCTCGATGCCCTCGCGGTTGGCACCGAGCTGTTGGGCCGTCTCGCGGCGCAGGTCATCCATCCGGTCACCAGCTTGCGAAAACTCACGCGCGATGGTCAGGTAACGTTGCTGCTCCACGGCCGCATCTGTCGTCTGCTGCTGCGCGATGGCATTGGCCGTGCGGCGAGTTTCGGCCAGCGCGACGTTCAGGGCATCGAGCGCGTTGTTGGCCTGCTCGAGTGCTGCCAGCGTTTCCGCGCTACTGTCGCCACGCTCCCGCAACTCGGCGCGCAGGCTCTTGAGCTGGAGGGCGCAAGCCACAGCAACCCCCACCGCCACCAAGGCGATCACAACAAGCACAATATCAATAGCAGACATAAACTCCGCCCAACAAACCCAATCGAGCACCGATCAAAACCGCGATCAATCTTACCCCGTCACACACACGGATCACTCACTGCCTTGCAGACAAATTTCTCTTAGAGCCGCGGACGCTAAAACGCTAGCTCTCCCAGCCGGCGCGAATGGTTGTTACGACATCGCCTAGGCGCTGGCCGAGAGCCGCTAGATGTTGGAGTACCTCGTTGGGCGATGCGCCGTTGAGGATGCACGTGAGGGCATACGACGCCAGAAAGATGGCCACAAGCCCTAACGGGATGAGCACGATCATCGCCAAGGTGCGCAGGCGCTGGCCCACGCGGCGACGACGCGCACGACGCTTGTCGAACGCGAGCTCCTGCGCATATGAATCTTGCTGTACGGAATAGGCCTCTGGTGCCGATTCGCACCCGGGCACAGCTGCAGGTACAGCAGCGGGCACGACATTTTGCGCAAAGGGCTGGACTGCCGCCCCTTGCATTTGTATCTCCATGAGTCGTTGCTGCTGACGCAACATGCGCTCGGCTTGCTGCTGCGGAGTCTCAAGAAACAGATCCATGCTGGCCTCCAAAATCGGAGCATTCGACGCTTACGACCAGCATCCCGCACCGCCATGACCGCGACAACGCAATCGCCGGCAATAGCCACAAAGTTTCTTTTGCTCAAAAGCTGTCGAAAAGCTCAACAACTCCCCTACCAGCACTTTCTCTGAGCTTTTTTCGCCAGCAATCTTTTGGCCTTCCACCCTTACGCCAACTGACCAAAATCTAACCAAAAGCTTGACGAAAATTGTGGAGACCGGGACCCCACACAAAAAGTGCCGCCCCAAAGGGGCGGCACACAAACTTATTATCAGCTTTTCTGTAACGAGCATGCGACGACTCAACGCCGGGGCGCAGGGCGGGGAAACCTTTGCCTCGCGCGACCCTGCGAAGCCGTGAGCGAGAGGGGAAGGTTTCCCCGCCCTGCGCCCCGTGGTCGGTGAGAACAGACTACATGCCCGCGAGACCGCGGGCGGCGGTGGCGCACAGAAACGCCAAGGCTAGAATCACGAGCGAGCCCGCAATATCGGCCACCACGCCCGCAAAGCGACGCTCAAACAACCAGCTCTCGAAGTGCGGGGCAACGTTGCGCCAAACACGCCACAGCAAGATGCCCATACCGATGACGCCCGGGATATTGAGCAGTAGGATCTCGGAGCACAAAAGACCGATCAGGTTACCGGCGGCAAAGCCCGCATCACCCTCGCAGTATTTGCGGTAGACCATATACAGCATGTACGCCACAAACGGCTGCAAGCACGCAGAAATAAACGAGACCACCATCGAGGGGTCCTGCGAAAAGACCTCGGTGAGTTTATCGACACTCGTGGCGTCCTTCGAAGCCAAGAATAAACCGATAACCACAAGGGGCACCACGCCCAAAATTACCTCGACCAGAGTAAACAACTTGGCAGTCAAATCCTCACTAGCCGAATTCAAATGAGGCGCCCACTCAGGATGAGCATGCGCGCCGACTTTCTTGTCCTTCTCGGCACGATCGGCCTTTTTACCCTCGGCAACCCGACGACCAGGATCCTTGCGAGTTCCCGCCGCAGCAACCCGAGCCCGAGACTTCTTGCTCATAAAAAACACCCCATCAGGTAGTAGATAAACTAAAAGTCGCCACCCAGTGTACCCCCTAAACAACGGCGCCGCCCCAACCCGGAGCAAGCCCCGTCAACCAAATAACCGAACCATCAACCAAATGGCCGCAACCCAATCCCTATACAAAACGTGCCGCCCAAAAGGGGCGGCACACAAACTTCTAATCAGCTTTTCTGTAGCGAGCACGCGACGACCCAAAGCGGGCCGGGAGGGCGGGATTACCTTCCCTCAACGCGACCCTGCGGAGCCGTGAGCGGGGAGGGAAGGTAATCCCGCCCTCCCGGCCCAGCTCATGCCAGCGCCACGCGCTAGTAGTTCACCACCTGCTCCTCAAAGTACGCCTTCGGGTGGTTACACACCGGGCACACCTCAGGCGCCTCGGCACCAACGTGCAGGTGCCCGCAGTTCAGGCACTTCCATACCTTCACGCCCTCACGCTCAAACACCTCGCCCGACTCGATGCGCTCGACGAGTTTGTTGTAGCGCTCCTCGTGGGCCTTCTCGACGGCGGCGACACCACGGAACTTCTCGGCGATCTCGGCAAAGCCCTCCTCCTCGGCGGTCTTGGCGAACTCGTCGTACATCGTGGTCCACTCGTAGTTCTCGCCCGCGGCGGCGTCGCGCAGGTTGTCCAGAGTGCCCGGAACGGCGCCGTCGTGCAGATACTTAAACCACAGCTTGGCGTGCTCGGACTCGTTGCCCGCCGTCACGGCAAAGATATTCGAAATCTGAACGTAGCCATCCTTCTTGGCCTTAGATGCGTAGTAGCGATACTTGGTGTGTGCCTGGGACTCACCGGCAAAAGCGGTCTCGAGGTTCTTCTTGGTTTGGGAATTCTCAAAATCCATAGGTGTACTTCCCTTCAACACGTGCCGCCCATAGGCTTTGAGCGACCTTGTCTTTAGGATGCCCTCAAGCCGCGAATTTAAACCTTACAATCCCGTTCTTCAGATTTGAGCGGGCTACACACTCAACCAACGATCGTCCTCGGCTCGGCAAAAGCCCTCGCGCTCCAGGTCAGCTAGAATGCCCGCGATCAAGTCGCACTCGACCGGCCCGCGACCGGCTGCCGCTTCCATCTCGTTAACGCCCACCACGGCATCAGCAAGCGTAATCCCCGCCGGCTGCCCATCGCGCGCTGCCAACAACATACGCACGATATGCGCGCGCTTTTGGCGGCGCGAGCCCTCAAACTTGGACTGACGACTATAGCCCGCCGACCGCCTGGACGGATTGGGCAGTGTCTTTTTAAGATACGCGCCGTAATCCAGCAACGCGTAATACCACGCGCGCGGCGTGTCGGCATCGTCTTGAGGCGCGGCAAAGGGCGCGATCTCGTCCGCCGCCGCACCGGGGACCGCCGGACAGGCAGCTTGGATCAGCGGCACCAGTTCGCGATCGGGAACGGCCGGCACATCGGGAAAGAAATGATGCAAAAAGACCGTGCGCACATTGGTCTCCAAATACACGCCTGGAAGATCAAACGCAAACGAACGGATGCCCTGCGCCGTTGCCGGGCCAATGCCGGGCAGAGCGACCAAGTCACGCGTCTCACGCGGAAACTCCCCGTCCCAGTCCTCTACAACGCGCTGAGCGGCCCCATGAAGCGCCAGAGCGCGTCGGTTGTAGCCCATGCCCTGCCAAGCGTCCAAAACATCGGAAGGCGCGGCCTGGGCAAGCGCCTGCACAGTCGGAAAACGATCGAGCCACACCGGCATGCGCGCCTCCACACGCGGCACCTGCGTTTGCTGCAGCATGACCTCAGAAAGCCAAATGATGTACGGATCGCGTGTGCGGCGCCACGGAAGGTCGCGATAACGCAGGACCCCTTCCGAACGAATCATCGAACGAAAGGGGTCCTGAATCATGGCTATGCTCCTTATGCGGCGCTATTCCTCCCGGTAAGCGCACGCGCAGGTGGCGTACTCGGGAAACGCTTCGCGGTCGGCGAACTTGGGATCGACGGCCGGGAACTGGCGGTGAGCGACGATGTCGCCGAGCGAAACGGAATCGAGGTAGTCGCGCATCAACGCCTGGGCTCCGGCCCACAGGGGATGATAGCAGCACGCGCCCATGCGCGCACAGTCACCATCGGGCGCGGTGCAATCGTTCATAACCATAGGACCCTGAACGGCCTCGACGACCTGGCGGATAGTGACGTCGTCCGGACTGACCTTGAGACGCATGCCACCGTGGACGCCACGCAGGCTCTCCACAATACCGGCCTGGACCAAACCGTGCTGAATCGAGCGGGCAAACGAATACGGAACATTGACCTCTTCGGCAGCGGTGCGAACAGAAAGCAAACACTCCGGATCCTCGGCAAGCATCGCCAGCATACGAAGGGCGTAATCAGTCTTCCTCGATATGTCCAATTTTCCCCTTTCAAGGAATACGAACAGCTCGAACGAGCTCCGGGGCCGAGCTTGTGTCGAGACGCTAAATGACCGCCAGGACATCCAAATGGTAAATCGGATATCCACTGAGTGCCGCGCTTGGAGCGAAATGCATCAGATGCGGCGCACAGTGCAATTTAGTATAACCTAACCCCCTGTCTCGTAGAACAGGTGTTGCGCAACAAAGCTGTTGTTCAGACAGATATACTCATTAGATTTTACTTGCGTTCCCGAAGGCGCGGGGGTTCTGGGCGAAGATGCACCAGGGCGATCGTTCTATCAAAACAAAGTGCATCAAACGCAAAAAGCCACGTCCGAAGACGTGGCTTTAATTGCGTTGGCGGGAAGTACGGGGCTCGAACCCGCGACCTCCGACGTGACAGGCCGGCGCTCTAACCAAACTGAGCTAACTCCCCAGGCATACGTTCGCGTTTGTTTCCGCTCGCGTGCGCTGCGGGGATTAGTATACACAGAAGTCTGTCCGGCGCGCAACAACTTTTTTGAAAAAATTTTTTTGGGGCCATCCGGGAGGGTTTCCGGGGCTGAGGGCGGGGG
>CABUZF010000043.1 GCA_902495985.1 uncultured Collinsella sp. | reverse complement strand
TGGTGTTACGGTTGAGAAAAAGGAAGCCAAGCTCCTGAGTGACAAGAACGTCACCATCACGGATCTCCCCGGTATCTACTCGCTTTCCCCCTACAGCCCTGAGGAGCAGTGCTCGCGCGACTACCTCATGAGCGGCGAGCCCGATGTCGTCGTCCAGGTGGTCGACGCCACCAACCTCGAGCGCAACCTGTACCTGGCACTTCAGGTCATCGAGACCGGCCTGCCCGTGGTCGTTGCCCTCAACATGGCCGACCTGGTCGAGAAGAATGGCGACAAGATCGACACCGACAGGCTTTCCAAGAAGCTCGGCTGCCCGGTTATGATGATCTCGGCCCTTAAGAACAAGGGCATCAAGGAGCTCTTCGAGCAGGTTAAGAAGTCCGCTGCTTCCAAGGGCCAGGTGCCGGAGCACAAGTTCGACTCCTCCATCGAGGACGTTCTGACGCACATCGAGAACAACCTGCCGGCAAGCGTCCCCGCCAACAAGCGCCGCTACTATGCCGTCAAGCTGTTCGAGCGCGATGCGGACGCCTGCAAGCTCATCAACCTCACCAAGGAGAAGGCCGCTCGCGTCGAAGAGCTGGTCGCTCAGTGCGAGCAGGACTGCGACGACGATGCCGAGTCCATCATCACCGGTGAGCGCTACGGCGTGATCGCCCACATCATCGACGAGTGCCTCACCAAGGCTCCGGCCAAGATGAGCACCTCCGAGAAGATCGACCGCGTGGTTACCAACCGTATTTTGGGCCTGCCGATCTTTGTGGTCATCATGTTCTGCGTGTACTACATCGCCGTCTCCACTCTGGGCGGCACGGTGACCGACTTCACCAACGACCAGCTCTTCGGTACCGACGGCTGGTATGTGCTCGGTCAGGGCCGCGATGCCTATGACGCAGCTGTCGAGGCTGCGGGTGACGCCGCCGATTTGGTTGACCCGGCGGAGTATGGCCCGTATGTTCCGGGTATTACCACCATGGTCCACGACGCACTTGTGGCGGGTGGCACCGAGGACGGTGGCCTGGTCGATTCGCTGGTCTGCGACGGCATCGTCGGCGGTATTGGCGCCATCATGGGCTTCGTCCCGCAGATGTTCCTGCTCTTTGTGATGCTGTCCTTCCTGGAGGACTGCGGCTACATGGCCCGCGTCGCCTTTATCATGGACCGCGTGTTCCGCCGGTTTGGCCTGTCCGGTAAGTCCTTCATCCCCATGCTCGTGTCCTCGGGCTGCGGCGTCCCCGGCGTCATGGCCACCAAGACCATCGAGAACGAGAAGGACCGCCGCATGACGGTCATGACCACCACGTTCATTCCCTGTGGCGCCAAGCTGCCGATTATTGCCCTGCTCATGGGTTCCATCATCGGCGATTCTTCCACCACCGCCGCGTGGATCAGCCCGCTCTTCTACTTCCTGGGCGTCTTTGCCGTCATCGCCTCGGGCCTCATGCTCAAGAAGACCAAACTCTTCGCCGGTCGCCCGACGCCGTTCGTTATGGAGCTTCCCGCCTACCACTTCCCGGCGATCCGCTCTTGGGCACTGCACGTGTGGGAGCGCTGCTGGGCCTTTATCAAGAAGGCCGGCACGATCATCTTCGCGTCCACCGTCGTTGTTTGGTTCCTCTCCAACTTTGGTAGCTATAACGGTTCCTTTGGCTTCCTGCCTGCGATGGACGGCATCCCCGAGGAGTTCACGGACTATTCTGTGCTCGCCATGCTGGGCAACCTGGTTGCCTGGATCTTCGCCCCGCTCGGCTTTAGCACTTGGCAGGCAACCGCGCTGACCGTCTCTGGCCTTGTCGCCAAGGAGAACGTCGTCGCCACCGCCGGCTCGCTGCTGTCCGTTGCCGATGCCGCCGAGACCGATCCGAGCCTGTGGACCGCGTTCGCCGGCATGTTCCCGACCATGGGCGCTTGCGTTGCCTTTGGCGCTTTCAACCTGCTGTGCGCTCCGTGCTTTGCCGCTATGGGTACCATCCGCAACCAGATGGACTCCGGCAAGTGGACCGCGATTGCCCTCGGCTACGAGTGCACCTTTGCTTGGGTGATCGGCCTGTTCATCAACCAGTTCTACAACCTGCTTGTTCTTGGACAGTTTGGTATCTGGACGGTGGTGGCCATCGTGCTGCTGGTTGCGATGCTCTTCCAGATCTTCCGTCCCATGCCAAAGCATGCATGGACCGACGAGGACGAGACCAACGCTGCTTCCGCTGCAGTTTCCGCTTAAGTCCGAATAAGGATTAACCCCTTTCCACGAGCCCGGGTGTCCCAGCGACACTCGGGCTTTTTGGTGGGGGAGATGTGGCGTTTCCGCAGATAAAACCGACCAAAATAAACCTGTCCCTTTTTGGTAGGTGGAGGATGGGGTAAAGTAAGTGGTGGTTAACTAGAGGAGGCTTGCTATGGCACCTATCGATATTGTTGTACTGGCTGTTATCGGCATTGCGTTTGTCGCCGTGTGCGTGCGCATTTATCGCAAGGGCACCTGCGCCGACTGCGCTCAAGGTGGCGTTTGCACTGGACATTGCTCCAATAAAAAGACCTGTGCCGCACTTAAGGGCGTGGACAAAATCGCCGAAGATTTGGGCCGCGGTATTAAATAAGGCCTAGGCATCCAAGTGCCCCGCGGGCATCCGTTCGCGGGGCACTTTGCACATTTGGGCGCGAGTGCGGCGAGTTGAAGAGTGATTTTGGGGTATCGTTACCTGTACTGTTAATTGGCAACTTATCTATAACGGAGTAACCCCATGAGCGCTCGCGTAACCATGAAGGACATAGCCGCCGAGCTTGGCGTTTCCATCAATACCGTGCACAAGGCCCTGACGGGAAAAGCCGGCGTGAGCGAATCCGTGCGCTCCAAGGTGAATGCTAAGGCCGAGGCCATGGGATACCATCGCAATACGAGTGCCTCGAGCCTGCGCCGCAAGGATATCAACCTGGTGTTTTGCCTGCCCCGCGCATCGCGCGAGGGAGCGTACTTTTTCCGTTACCTGTGGGAAGGCTGCAACCGCTTTGAGCAGGAGGTGGTCGACCAGGGCATTACGGTTGAGCGCGTTGAATTTGGCGTGGGCGGCTACGCCGATGCGCTCGAGCAGATTGATGAGCGCCTGCAGGTAGGCGAGAAGATTGATGGCCTGCTTGCCTATGTTCCGGGCGATGACCGCGCAACCGAGCTCCTGAGACAGATTGCCGAGGCAGGCGTGACAATCGAGCTCGTCGACGGCGACCGCCCGCACCTCGATCGCTTGGGTGCGAGCTTGGCCGACTATTCGACGGCAGGCAGCCTTATGGCTGAGCAGGCGGCAAATCTGGCCCACGCTTCTGGGGCTGACGCCCGCGTGCTCCTGTTGGCGGGCGACCCCTATACCGATTCACACTATCTGACCGCCCGCGCCTTTCACAATTACCTGCGCGAACACGATATTCCATGGCAAGTTGAGGACCTTGCCGGCGCCCATGCGCAAGTCAAACAGCTCGAGCGCGAGCTTGAGCAGCGCTTGAGTGCGCCTGATGCTCCCGAGCTCATCTGTAGCGTTTTTGCCGTTGGTTCCGAGGTAGTCGCCAACGCGCTTGTTTCGAGCGGCAAGGCCGGCAAGGTCATGGTAATCGGCAACGACCTGTTCCCCGAGAGCGCCTTGGCCTTGCGCCGTGGCATCTTTACCAATATTGTCTATAAAGACCCGGTGAGCTTGGCCTACCGCGGCGCTAAGACTTTGGGCGAGTATTTGCTGTGGGGTAAAACTCCGGCGGAGCCCGTGCAGAAGGGTGCTGTGGAGATGGTGTTTGCCAGTAACGTTGACCGTTACTGCAAGCTTGCGGGAATTTAGCCGTTTGGTCAGGTACCCCCTCTTGCGACGTGCATTTTTTGGAGTATTCAGCAATGGCGTGTCCCGAAAGAGGCTAGAACGACTGTTTTAAGTGCCTTCGATGGCGTAATTCGCCATCGACGGCACTTATTTATGCCGATTGGGCGCAATATGCGCATCAAATAGGGCTTCGAAGACGGTGCGCGGTGCGCTTCGATGTTGAATACTCCCAAAAATGCACGGCGGAACATGACCCATCTGGCCAAAAGCGCTCAAGTTCGGTATTCGGGGACGCCTGCCAATTCGCAATACATACAAGTCACGGCTCCAGTAACCGTTGAACGGGCAAAATCGACCGTTCACCCCATGGTGGTTAGGTGAACGTTCACCTTTTAAGTCGCAATGAACTAGTATAGTGAACGTTCACCTAGAGGATAACGAGCGCATCGTGCGCCCGCTCCGCCAACAAAGGGGTTGTTTGATGAAAAACTTCATGGACGATCAGGATTTCCTGCTGAGCACCAAGACCGGCGAGGAGCTGTTCCACAACTTTGCCGAGGGTATGCCCATCGTCGACTACCACTGCCACATTTCTCCCAAGGAGATCTGGGACGACAAGCGTTTTGAGAACATCACCGAGGTTTGGCTGGGCGGTGACCACTACAAGTGGCGCCTGATGCGTGCAAACGGCGTTGACGAGCGCTTCATTACCGGCGATGCCCCTGCTCGTGAGAAGTTCCAGAAGTGGGCCGAGACCCTGGGCCGTTGTGTGGGCAACCCCGTCTTTGAGTGGAGCCACCTGGAGCTTAAGCGTTACTTTGGCTACGAGGGCGTCCTAAACGGCAAAACCGCTCAGGAGGTCTGGGACCTTGCCAACGCCAAGCTCGCTGAGGCCAGCTTTACCTGCCGTAACCTGATTAAGCAGTCCAACGTCCGCATGATCTGCACTACCGACGACCCCGCCGACAGCTTTGAGTGGCACAAGAAGATTGCCGCCGACGACAGTTTTGACGTTCAGGTCGTTCCCGCCATGCGCCCCGATGCCGCCCTGCGTATCGAGCGTGGCCAGGAGTTTGCCGACTACTGCAAGCACCTCTCCGAGGTTGCCGGCGTTGAGGTCAGCGACTTCGAGGGCATGAAGGCCGCCATCTCCAAACGCTACGATGTCGCCCACGAGCTTGGCTGCCGCGCTTCCGACCACGCACTCGACTACGTTATGTACGTTCCGGCTACCGCCGACGAGATCGAGGCCATCTTTGCCAAGGGCCTTGCCGCCGAGCCGCTTACCGAGGACGAGGTCCTCAAGTACAAGACCGCCTTTATGCAGTTCGTCGCCGGCGAGTACGTGCGCCTTGGCTGGGCCATGCAGCTGCACTTTGGCTGCAAGCGTGACAACAACCGCGCTATGTTCGCCAAGCTCGGTCCCGACACCGGCTACGATTGCATCTCCAACTACACGCCGTCCGACCAGCTGGCCGATTTCCTCAACTCCATCCAGGAGTCCACGGGTCTGCCCAAGACCATTCTGTACAGCCTGAACCCCATCGACAATACCATGATCGATACCGTGATGGGCTGCTTCCAGGAGGCTCCGACCGCAGGCAAGATCCAGAACGGCAGTGCCTGGTGGTTCAACGACAACGAGGTCGGTATGCGTGAGCAGCTCACGGCTCTGGCTAACGAGGGCGTGCTGGGCAACTTTGTGGGCATGCTTACCGATTCCCGCTCCTTCCTGTCCTACCCGCGTCACGAGTACTTCCGTCGCGTGCTGTGCGGCGTGATCGGCGAGTGGGTCGAGCAGGGCAAGTATCCGGCCGACATGGAGCTGCTGGGAGCCATCGTGCGCGACATCAGTTACAACAACGCGGTCCGCTACTTTGGCTTTGACCTGGATACCGTCGAGGCCTAAACCCGCATCGAATCACACCGAACTCGGGAGCGCCGTTGCCACACGCGGCGCCCCCGTTTTGCCTGCACGCTAACAGCAATCTAAGGAGAGACATCGATGGAGAACATCAGCTACGAGACGCTCGAGAAGATTGGCTACAAGGGCTACCTGCTGCCCAAGGACGCGCCCGAGAAGGTTCTGCAGTTTGGCGAGGGCAATTTCCTGCGCGCCTTCGTCGACCGCTTCTTTGATATGGGCAACGAGGCAACCGGCTGGAACGGCAAGGTTGTCATGGTGCAGCCCATCAGCGGCGCCTTTGGCTTTGCCGACGGCATCAATGCCCAGGACGACCTGTACACCGTGCTGGTCCGCGGCAAAGAGAATGGCAACACGGTTGACGAGTCCCGCGTGATTAGCGCCTGCAGCCGCTGCATCAATCCGTACCGAGAGGCCGACTACCGTGCCATGATGGAGGTTGCCGTCTCCGACGACCTGGAGATCATCGTCTCCAACACCACCGAGGCCGGCATCGCCTACGATCCGTCCTGCAAGGCCGACGACATGCCGCCCGCGAGCTTCCCTGCCAAGCTTGCCCAGGTGCTCCACAACCGCTGGGCTGCCGGCAAGCCGGGCGTCATCGTGCTCGCCTGCGAGCTTATCGACCACAATGGCGAGGAGCTGCTGCGCATCATGAACCAGTACGTGAGCGACTGGGGCTGGGAGGACGAGTTCTCGCAGTGGATGGCTAACGACTGCACCATTTGTACCACGCTCGTCGACACCATCGTCCCCGGCCGCATCCGCGATCCTAAGGAAGCCGCCGCGGTTGCCGAGCGTCTGGGCTATGAGGATCCCTTCCTGGCCGTGCGCGAGCCCTTCCAGATGTGGGGTATCCAGGGCGACGAGTCGCTTGCCGAGAAGCTTCCCTTTGTGAAGGCCGGTCTCCCCGGCGTCTTCGTGACCCCCGATGTCACCCCGTACAAGAAGCGCAAGGTCCGCATCCTCAACGGTGCCCACACCGCCTTTGTTCCGGGTTCCTGGGTTGCCGGCTTTGACATCGTGCGCGACTGCATGCATGACGAGACCATTCGCGGCTTTATGAACACCATGCTCTACGACGAGGTCATCCCGACGCTTGCCGCCGACCTGGATGTCGAGGATTGCAAGGCCTTTGCCGCCGCTGTCGAGAATCGCTTCGACAACCCGTTTATCGACCACGCGCTACTCTCCATTTGCCTCAACTCCACGGCTAAGTGGCGTGCCCGCGACCTGCCCACGCTCAAGGATTACGTTGCCGAGACTGGCAGCCTGCCCAAGTGCCTGGCGACGAGCCTCGCTACGCTCATTGCCTTCTATACGCAGGAGCTTATTGCCCGCGAGGGCGATGGCCTGCACTTGCGCCGCGCCGACGGCATCGAGTACACCGCTCAGGACGACGCCTTCGTGCTCGATTTCTACGCCGCCCACGCCGGTGCCGATGACGCCCAGCTGGTACACGACGTGCTCACTAACGAGCAGATGTGGGGCGAGGACCTTACGCAGATCGCCGGTCTTGAGGATTTTGTCGCCAGTTCGCTCGCCGTCGTGCGCGCCGAGGGCGCCAAGCAGGCTTTCGCCAACGCTTTGGCCTAAATCCTTCTGTGTGGCCGCCAGACAACCGGCGGCCATCTGCTGACATCTGTTCAACCCGTAGGATTAGGACCATTTGTAATGAACACTATCCAGATCAATCCGGCCGATAACGTGATCGTTGCGCTGTCGCCGCTTGCCAAGGGTACCGCCATCGCGGTTCCCGGGGTGGGCGAGGTCGTGGCCGTGGAGGATATTCCGCAGGGCCATAAGATGGCCGTGCGCGCGATTGCCGCGGGGGAGGACGTCATCAAGTACGGCCTGCCCATCGGACACGTGACGGGCGATATCCAGCCCGGCCAGTGGCTCCACACGCACAATGTGAAGACCAACCTTTCGGGCGAGGTCGAGTACACCTATAACCCCACGCATCCGGTCGTGGATCCTGTTGAGCCCGAGACCTTTATGGGCTTCCGCCGCGCCGACGGTCGCGCCGCCACGCGTAACGAGCTGTGGATTATCCCCACGGTCGGCTGTGTTAACGAGGTTGCGCGTGCTATGTGCGAGCAGGCTCAGGATCTGGTCGAGGGCTCGCTCGAGGGCGTCTACTACTTCCCGCATCCCTTTGGCT
>CABUZF010000042.1 GCA_902495985.1 uncultured Collinsella sp. | reverse complement strand
TCCCGACCCGCTTGCCGTGGCAGACCCCTTCGCGCCTAGCATCCCCGACCCCGCCGCTCCCATCCCGGTGCCGCAGACCGTCTCGCGTGACGCGCTTGCCGGCATGGGCGGAGCCGCCGCGACCGGTGCCGCCGTGGGCCTAGGCGCCGCAGCCGGCATCGCCTCCAACATGGCGAGCACTCGCGCCCCGCAGCGTCCGCTCGCCCAGCTCGTCGACGTCGTGAGCGGCGAGAGCCATAGCATCACCTCCGCACAGGTGACCATCGGTCGCGAGCGCTCAGTTTCCGACATTGCCCTGCGCGACCCCAACGTGTCGCGCCGCCACGCCCAGCTCACCTTTACGGGCTCGGATTGGTCGATCGAGGATCTCAATTCCACCAACGGCACGCTCGTCAACAACCGCCGCATTACGCGCTGCCCGCTGCGCAACGGCGATCTGCTGACGTTTGGCCTGAGTACCTTTGAATTTAGGGGATAGTCGCTTATGAACATCGATATCGTCCTTTTTGCAGGCCGCATCGTCCTGGTCGCCCTGCTCTATATCTTTCTGTTCGCCGTCATGAAGACCGGCGTGGGACTTGTGCGTGGACAGCGCCGCGACTCGGCTATCTGGACGATCGATGTGGACAAGGGTCCGCGCGGTATCCGCGGCATCCACGTAGACATGCTCGGCCCCGTCATCGTCGGTCGCTCGCCATCTTCGGACATCTGCATCAACGAACCGTTCGTTTCAGCCTCGCACGCGCGCTTTTCGCTGCAGGGCCCGGCGCTCATCATCGAGGACCTCAACTCACTTAACGGCACGCTCGTCAACGGCCGCCAACTCGTGGAGCCCGCGACGCTGCGTGAGGGCGACGAAGTCCAGATTGGCGACGTGGTCATGAAGGTGAACCGTCGATGATCGACGAGGAGAACAAGTCCGCAAACATGCCCGAGACGTCGGCTGCCCCCGCAGCCGCGCCGGCTCATGCCGCCCCGGCGGGCCCTGCGCCCGTGGAGCCCGAGGACACTGTGTTCTCCCTGCCTCTTTCGCATGTGACGCAAGAATATCCGACATTGACCGACGACGAGGATGTCGAGGACAACGCTGACGGCGGCACCGCCCCCATCGGTGTGCACGCCGCTGCCGAGCAGCCCGCGGTCCCGCAAGACACGCCCGCACCGGCTCACTTTGCCGAACCCGTCGCCACGGCGATTACCGAGAGCTCCGCGGTGTTTGCGGCTCCCGAGCCCGCGGCACCGGTGTTTCCCGTAGCGCCGGTACCCGCCGCAGCGCCCGAGCCCGCATCTGCACCGGAGTCCGCGGCGGCTCCCTCCCCCGCGGCCGCATCGGCACCCGAGGCCATGCAGTCTGTGGCCGAAGACGTGCCCGCAGCAACGACGGAGGATGTCTCCCAGCCCCACGGCACGCCCGCGCACTTCGCGACGCCCGAGCCCGCAGCCGTCGCCCCGCAAGACGACGAGCCTGTCTACCGCACAACCGAAGAGCCCACCACGCCTAACGTTGACGACCCGAGCAACGATGCCGACACCGTCTCGCCCGGCGATACGGCCGAGATTGACGTTGCCGCCGTGGAGGCCAAACTTAAGGACCCCGGCTCGACCATGAGTTTTGAGCCGCTGACCGACGAGCGCATCGAGACCGACTCGACCTACGACGCCGGCACGACCACGCAGCTCATGTGGGGCGCCCGCTCCGATGTCGGCTGCGTGCGCCCGCATAACGAAGACTCCTATCTGGTGCAATCGCCGCTCTTTTGCGTATGCGACGGCATGGGCGGCCACGCCGCCGGCGAGGTAGCCTCCTCCATCGCCGTCGAAACCATTGCCAAGACAGCGCCGCAGGCAGCCGACGCCGCACGACTGGCGGCAGCCGTCGAAGCGGCAAACGCCGCGGTGATCGAAGCCGCGCTCAACGGGCTTGGCAAGCCCGGTATGGGCTGCACGGCAACCTGCGCCTATATCGAAAACGACATGCTCGCTATCGCCCACGTGGGCGACTCGCGCGCCTATCTGCTCCACGAGGGCACGCTCATCCGCGTGACCCGCGACCACTCCTATGTGGAGGAGCTCGTGGACGCCGGCGAGATTACGGCAGACGAGGCGCGCGTCCACCCCAACCGCTCGGTCATCACCCGCGCCCTGGGCTCGGATCCCGCCATGTATGCCGACCACTTTACCCTGCATGTCGAGGAAGGCGACCGCCTGATCCTGTGCTCGGACGGCCTTTCGAGCATGATTCCCGATAGCGATATCGAAAACATCGCCACACAGTCCTCGACCGCGCAGATTTGCGTCGACAACCTTGTTGACGCGGCACTGGTCGCCGGTGGGCACGACAACGTCACCGTGGTCGTCGTTGACCTGGTCGACGATGGCGTCATGCGCGAGGCAAAGCGCGTCCGCCGCCGCAACATCACCATTGCCGCCGTCTTGGGCATCGCTTTTGTGCTGGCGGCAGCCATCTGGGCCTACACGGGTATCACCAGCTCGTACTACCTGGGCACCTACAAGGACACCGTCGCGGTCTACCGGGGCATTCCCGGCAAGCCGCTCGGCCTTAAGCTGCACTGGCTCGAGAGCACGACCACCATCGAGCTGTCCGACCTGCCCGAAGACACGCAAAATCGCCTGAAGGCGGGTATTCAGCAGACGAGCATCGACGATGCGCAGGACACTATCTCCAAGTACCGCCATCAGATCGACGAGGAGCAGACCCGTCAGGTGATCGACGCGCAAACAATTCGCAATAACACCGACCAGAGTTCGACCTCCGAATCGGATTCCGAGAAAACCGCCGAACAGTCCGCCGAGGCCGAAGCCTCCGATAAGAATTAGAAAGGGAGTGCCGCTTATGAGTCGCCGCAACACCGAACTGCTTTTGCTCATCGCCTCGGCGTTCCCCGTCATCCTGCTGTATGCGATGTACGTGCTCACCGCAGGCGCCGCCATCTCGTTTGAAACACTTGCCGTTCCGATCGGTCTCTTTGCCGCCTTCGCCGCGGCGCATATCGCCGTGCGCATTCTGGCACCCGGCGCCGACCCGGCCATCCTGCCCATCGTCTTTGTGCTTTCGGGCATTGGCATCACGTTTGTGACGCGCTTGGCGCCCACGCTCGCCATCTCGCAGCTCGTCATCCTGTTTATCTCGGTGGCGTTGATGGTAGGTACGCTTGCGCTGGTCAAAAACCTCGACGTGGTCATGCGCTACAAGTACACCTTTGGCATCATCGGCATCATCTTGCTGATGCTGCCCATCTTTATCGGCACCACGATCTCGGGCTCCAAACTGTGGATTCGCATCGCCGGCTTTACCATTCAGCCCGGCGAGTTCGCCAAGGTCTTTATCGTGCTGTTCCTAGCCGGTTACCTGGCCGAAAACCGCGAACTGCTCTCTATCTCCAACCGCAAGATCTTGGGTCTTAAGATTCCGCGCCTGCGCCTGCTGCTGCCGCTGTTCGCAGTCTGGGGCGTATGCCTGCTCGTCGTTGTCTTCGAACGTGACCTGGGCTCGGCCTTGCTGTTCTACACCATCTTCTTGCTGATGCTCTACGTTGCCACGGGTCGCTTCTCGTATGTCATCATCGGCCTTGCGCTCTTGGCCGTGGGGGCCGTGGGCGCCTACAAGTTCCTGTCGCACGTCCAGGTGCGTTTCCAGGTCTGGGTCGATCCCTTTAAGGACGCGCAGGGCCAGGGCTACCAGATTGTCCAGTCCCTCTTCTCGCTGGCCGACGGCGGCCTTGTTGGCGTCGGCATTGGCAACGGTATGGCCAATAACATTCCCGTCGTCGAGTCCGATTTTATCTTCTCGGCCATCGGCGAGGAGATGGGCCTTTTGGGCGGCGGAGCCGTTCTTATCCTGTTTATGCTCTTTGCCGTGCGCGGCCTGACCACGGCGGCCCGTGCCAAGTCCGACCTTGCCGCCTTTAGCGCCACCGGTCTTACGGCCGCTATCAGCTTCCAGGCCTTCTTAATCGTTGGCGGCGTTACCCGCCTGATCCCGCTGACCGGCGTCACTCTGCCCTTTATGAGCCAGGGCGGCTCCTCGCTGCTGGCAAGCTTTATCATCGTCGCGCTTTTGCTGCGCGCCGGTGACGAGGCAACCGGTCGCGAGGCCGAGCTTACCGGCACCGGCACCATGGCCGCCATCACTGACGACCAGGTCGCCTCGGCGTCCTCCCCGGCCGGCACGCGCTTCGCCACTTCATCTTCGTACGCCCATGGCAGCCACTCCGCCGCCTCGCGCATGCGCCGCCGCCTGCTCGACACGCCCGAATCCGGCGTGCTCGGCCGCGTGGCGCTCGCCAATCGACTGACCCGCGCCGTGTTCGCCTTTACGGCGCTGTTCGCCATCCTTATCGGCAACCTCACCTATGTCCAGGTCATCAAGGCCAAGGACTATCAGGACATGCCGACCAACAACCACACCATCGCCCGCTCCAAGTACATCCAGCGCGGCTCCATCATCACGTCCGACGGCGTGACGCTGGCCGAGTCGCTGCAGCAGGAGGATGGAACCTACGCCCGCTCCTACCCCAACGGAAACATGGCCGCTCACGTGGTGGGCTATGTAAGCCAGCAGTACGGCACCGCGGGTGTCGAGAGCGTCATGAACGACACGCTCACCGGCTCCAAGGATTATTCCAGCTGGAACAACGCCCTCGCGTCGCTCGCGGGCCAAAACCAACCGGGCAACACCGCCAAGCTCACCATCGACTCGCGCATCCAGACGGCTGCCGAGCAGGCACTCAAGGGCTTTAAGGGCGCCGTGGTGGTTATGGATCCGCGCACCGGCGCGGTCCTCGCATGCGCCAGCTCGCCCACCTACGACAACACCAACATCGACGCCCTAATGCAATCGGGTGGTGGCGAGGACGGCTCCATGTACGACCGCGCCATGAACGCGCTCTACACCCCGGGCTCCACGTTTAAGGTCGTCACGCTTGCCGCGGCACTCGAGACCGGCACCGCCAGCCTTTCGAGCACTTACAAGGCGCCCAGCTCCATGGATATCGGCAACGCACCGGTCACCAACTACGCCAATGAGAGCTTCGGCACCATCAGCCTCCAGCAGGCCTTTGCCGTATCGTCCAACGTCGTCTTTGGCCAGGTAGCCAACGAGGTCGGCGCCAACTCTCTCGTCCAGTTTGCCAACGCCTTTGGCTACGGCCAAAAGCTCGGCCAGGACCTGACCGCCGCAGCTTCCATCATGGCCGACCCCTCGCTCATGACCGAGTGGGAGACCGCCTGGGCAGGCGCCGGCCAGCCCGTCGGCATGGACCACACGCCAGGCCCGCAGACCACCGTCATGCAAAACTGCGTGATAGCGGCGGCCATCGCCAACAGCGGCGTGGTCATGGACCCGTTCTTCGTGGCCCAAGTGCTCGCCCCCGACGGAACCGTGGTCAAGACCACGCAGTCCCGCTCGCTCGGCCAGGCCGTCAGCGCCACCACGGCCGAGCAGGTCAAGCAGGCCATGCTCGCGGTTGTCCAGTCCGGCACCGGCACCGATGCCCAGATTCCGGGCGTCAAGGTCGCCGGCAAGACCGGTTTGGCCGAGACTGGCGGCACCAACGTCAACTCGATGTTCGTCGGCTTCGCACCTTACGATTCACCCACGGTCGCCATCTCGGTGGCTTTGGAGGATTACGACAAGCACGACGTCAAGGCGGCCAAGATCGCCGGCATCGTCCTGACCGCGGCACTTGCCGCCCAAGGAGCGTGATGCCCGTGATCGAAGCACGAGCATGTGGTGCACCGCAGCCAACAGGCTAGCGGCAAGGCGGCACGCGGCCCCAGCGGCCATAGATTTGGTACTACACACATCGTTGAGCGAATAAGTTAGTTAGGAGCAGGAATGGAACAGAGGGTCCTCGGGGGAAGATACCTCCTCAAGGATAAAGTGGGAACGGGCGGTATGGCGACCGTCTTCCGTGCGCAAGATCAGGTTCTCGACCGCACGGTTGCCGTCAAGATCATGCTGCCGCAGTACGCCGGCGACGCCACCTTTGCCGCACGCTTTAAGCAGGAGGCTCAGGCAGCAGCCGGCCTCTCCTCCCCCTATATCGTGGGCGTCTACGATTGGGGCAAGGACGGCGATACCTATTACATCGTCATGGAGTACCTGCGCGGTACCGACCTTAAGAGCGGCATCAAGAGCCACGGCGCTCTCGATCCCAAGAAGGTGGCGCAGATCGGCTCGCAGATCAGCTCCGCGCTTTCGGTGGCTCACAAGCACGAGATCATCCACCGCGACATTAAGCCGCAAAACATCATGGTGCTGCCCGACGGCAACATCAAGGTCATGGACTTTGGCATCGCCCGCGCCAAGAACAGCCACCTCACGCAGGACAACAATGTACTGGGCACTGCCCACTACGTAAGCCCCGAGCAAACGCGCGGCCAGGACCTCGGTCCCACCTCGGATATCTACTCCCTGGGCGTTGTGATGTACGAGTGCGCCACCGGTCGCGTCCCCTTTGACGGCGACGACGCCATCTCGGTTGCACTCAAGCAGGTAAACGAACTACCGGTTCCGCCGAGCCAGATCAACTCCGGTGTCGATGCCGATCTGGAGCGCATCATCCTCAAGTGCATGGAGAAGGACCCGGCGAATCGCTTCCAGACGGCAGATGAGCTGCGCCAGGTGCTCAACAACTACCTGTCCGGCCGCGCTGTGAACGTCTCCGAGCCCACGCGCATCATTGGCGCCGCCGGCGACCTGGGCGCAACCAAGACCCGCGAGCTGTCTGACTCCACGCGCGCCATGGTACGTCCCGTCTCGGGCGTGAGCGGCCAGAGCAACGCCCACAGCGCCGTTTCGGGCTCCACGGGCTCCTACGAGGTCGATCAGCCCAAGTCCAACAAGAACAAGATTATCGCCGCCGTAGTCGCCGCAATCGCCGTGGTTGGCGTTGTGGTGGCCTTCGCCACCGGACTCTTTGGGGGCGAGCAGGTCACGATACCCGATGTGCTTAACAAGGACCAGCAGACCGCTATCGAACAGATCAAAGAGGCAGGCCTTGAGGTCGGAACCGTCGACCAAAGTTACAACGACGATGTCGATGAGGGCAAGGTTGCCGAGCAGACCCCCAACGGCAACACCAAGAAGCCTAAGGGTACCAAGGTGAACCTGGTAATCTCCAAGGGCCCCAAACCCTCCGAGAAGGTTGAGGTTCCGCAGCTCGTCGGCCTGACCAAGGACCAGGCTGAGGCCGCGCTGGCAAGCGTTGGACTCAAGGGCGAAGCAACCGAGGAGGCCAACGAGGCCGAAGAAGGCCAGGTCTTTGAGCAGGGCACTGATGCCGGCAAGGAAGTCGAGAAGGGCACGACCATCTCGTACAAGGTCTCCAGCGGACCCGACACCACCTCCGTCCCCGATCTGACCGATATGACCGAGGCCCAGGCACGCAACGCCCTCGACATGGCCGGTTTTGGCGTCGACGTAAGCTACCAGGAGAACGACTCCGTCACCGAGGGCACCGTCATTAGCTGGAACCCCAGCGGTAAGCAGAAGCCCGGTGCCACGATCACCGTCGTCATCGCCAAGAAGTCCGGCAAGGCAAACGTCCCGAGCAACCTGTACGGTAAGAGTATCTCCTCCGCTGTCACAGCGCTCAACAACGCCGGATTCTACAACATCGCATTCTGCGATCAGAACGGCAACCCCGTGAGTGGCAACGAAAACGCCACCGTGACGGGCGTCTCCCCCACTGGCAAGCAGTCCACCGACAGCACGATCACGCTGACGGTTTCGATTTCTGGCTCTGGTACTGATTCAGGCAACGATTCCGGCACGACCAACTAGTCATCAAGACGTTGCCCACAGCGGCTGATGCCGCAAACACATTCGCTCAATGGTGCCCGTTTGCTCCCCCGGCAAACGGGCACTTTCTTTATCTGAAGCGGCGAAAACTACGGCATCTCTTTAAACCAGAAGAGCCCGGCACCGTGGTGGTACCGGGCTCGATATTCCTCTGGTGCCCCCGGGCGGATTCGAAAACTCCCCCCGCGGGGAAATTGGTGACGCGGGTGTCGACGGTCCGAATCCTGCCCTTAGACCAGAAGAGCCCGGCACCGTGGTGG
>CABUZF010000041.1 GCA_902495985.1 uncultured Collinsella sp. | reverse complement strand
GAGAAGGCCAAGAAGCTCGTAAAGATCGATTACTAGCCGCTGGAGCCCGTGCGTAACATTGTCGAGGCCAGGGCTGCCGACGCCCCGCGCCTGCACGACAGCTTCTTTGCCTTTGGCAACACAGTGGAGCTCAAGGACAACGTGTGCCAGAGCCGTCATGTGACGCGCGGCGACGCCGCCAAGGCGCTGGCCGAAAGCGCGTTCACCGTGACGCAGCGCTTTACCACGCCCTTTACCGAGCATGCCTTCTTGGAGCCCGAGTGTGCCGTTGCCTTCCCGTACAAGAACGGCGTCAAGGTGCAGTCGACCGACCAGGGTGCCTACGACACGCGCAAAGAGTGTGCCCACATGTTTGGCTGGGACAACGAGCCCGAGCGCGTGGTCGTCGAGACCATGCTCGTGGGCGGCGGCTTTGGCGGTAAGGAGGACGTTTCGATCCAGCACCTGGCCGCGCTCGCCGCATATAAGTTCCAGCGTCCTGTGAAGTGCAAGCTCACGCGCGCCGAGTCGCTTGCATTCCATCCCAAGCGCCACGCCATGGACGGTACCTTTACACTGGGTTGCGACGCCGAGGGCAACTTTACCGGTCTGGATTGCGGGATCAATTTTGATACCGGCGCCTACGCGTCGCTGTGCGGCCCGGTGCTCGAGCGCGCCTGCACGCATGCCGTCGGCCCCTACAAGTACCAGAACACCGACATTCGCGGTTTTGGCTACTACACCAACAACCCGCCCGCCGGTGCGTACCGAGGCTTTGGCGTTTGCCAGTCCGAGTTTGCGCTCGAGAGCCTGATCGACCTGCTGGCAGAGAAGGTCGGCCTGGATCCGTGGGAGATCCGCTACCGTAACGCCATCGAGCCGGGCGAGGTTTTGCCCAACGGCCAGATTGCCGACTGCTCCACGGCACTGAAGGAGACGCTGCTCGAGGTCAAGGATGCCTACTATGCGCATCCCGGACACGCCGGTATCGCCTGCGCCATGAAGAACGCTGGCGTGGGCGTTGGCCTGCCCGACGCCGGCCGCTGCAAGATTCGCGTCGAGGATGGCCGCGCCGTGGTCTACGCCGCTACGTCCGACATCGGCCAGGGCTGCAACACGGTCTTTTTGCAGGACGTTGCCGAGGCCTGCGGTCTGCCGCTGAGCTGCATTGCCAATGGCGAGTGCTCCACCGAGAACGCTCCCGACTCCGGCACCACGTCTGGCTCGCGTCAGACGGTCGTGACCGGCGAGGCCGTGCGCGGTGCCGCCTTCCTGCTGCGCGATGCCATGCTTGACATCGAGGCCGGCAAGTCTGCGCCCGCCGCTCCCGTGAATGCGCATGGTGACGGCGTCAAAATCGAGTACGACGACGGTCGCGCCTATCAGCTGCACACACAGGAACTCGTCGCCGGCCAGGGTATGCATCCTCAAGATCCCGCTGCCGCCATCAAGGCGCTCGAGGGATGCGAGTTTGGCTACGTGTACCTGGAGCCGACCGACAAGCTGGGTGCGGATGTTCCCAACCCCAAGAGCCACATCTGCTACGGCTTTGCCACGCATGTGGTCATTTTGGACGATGACGGCCGCGTGAGCGAGATCTATGCTGCGCACGATTCCGGCAAGGTGGTCAACCCCATCTCCATCCAGGGTCAGATCGAAGGCGGCGTGCTCATGGGTATGGGCTATGCGCTTACCGAGGACTGGCCGCTCAAGGACTGCGTACCCCAGGCAAGGTACGGTACGCTCGGGCTGTTCCGTGCGCCCGAGATTCCGGATATCCACGCCATCTACGTGGAGAAGGACGAGCTGCTGCCCGTGGCATACGGCGGCAAGGGCATCGGCGAGATCGCAACGATTCCCACGGCGCCCGCCGTGCAGAACGCCTACCGCGCGTTTGACGGCAAACTGCGTCCGGATCTTCCCATGGTGGATACGCCCTACAGCCGCGTCCGCAACCGCGGGTAGGGTAGGGCGCGGACAGCCATTGCTGATGGGCTGTTTGTGCTCAATATCAACTGCATATGCTGCGCCTTTGGCCCCCGGCTCCATCGCGAGCCGGGGCCTTTTGTTTGGAGCGCCTCCGCATGCGGAAACTGCGTCCCGGAATCGTGCCTCAGAATGGGATGTGTTTTCCGCTGGCCGGCCGTTTGGAAAGTGCATCCCAGTTTGAGCGTTTATTCCGGGATGCGGTTTCCGCTGAAGGACTCAACCGGAAAGCACGACCCGTTTCGAGACCTGATTCCGGGACACGCTTTCCGCTAGGCCCGCCATCCGGAAAGCGCATCCCGTTTTGAGTGTCCAGGCTGGGACGCGCTTTTCGTTGGCGTGGCCGTTGGGAAAACGCGGCCCAGATAGGGGGGGATGCGATTCGGCGATGCGTGGCCTAGCAGCTCCTACAGGTCCACCTCGTTGAGCCATGTCGGCAGCGCGGTCTGCCGGATGCCTGCCGTCTGCAGCTTTTTGGCGAGCATTCCTGCCGAGCGGACCTCGTTCATGGTAAAGCGCAGCAGAGGGTGGCCGTAGAGCGATAGGTGCGCCTCGCGCTGTCGTTCGGCAACGAGCGCCTCGGCGGTGGTGCGTCCGGCCAGCATGGTCTGGTCGGTATATTTGATGAGCCCGTCGAGCTCGCCCAGCGTGAGTTCCCGCGCCTGGCGCTCCCAGACAAAGTCCGTTCGTATGGGCTTGGCCGAATCGAAGGGGTCCGTCAGCTCGTATTGAAGCCAGTCGGGCGCAAAGCCCGTCTCGATCATGACGGCTCGGGCGACCGATTCCCCGCCGCTCTCGGCGCGGGCGTCGGCATATCGAAGCGTTGTGAGGGCGGTGCGAATCGCGCGACCATTGCGGGCGGTCGCTCGTTGCTCAACGGCCTCCATCAGCTGTTCCGGCACAAGGCCGAGCTTTGAGATCGCCGAATCGGCAATGAGCATGCCGTCGGCAAAACCAGTTTGCAGCAGGCAATCTGTGGCCGTTTGGATGGGCGGCGTTACCGATATGTCGGCTCTGCGTATTGCTCCGGCCGGCTCAATCTGGTGCCGCTGAATATGTGCGCCCGGGCGAGCCGACGGCTTTGTCGAGCTGCAAACATGCACGACATTCAAGTGTCGCCACGAGACCTCGAGCCCCAGCAGGCAGGCGGCCGAAAACGAGCAGAACGTCCAATCGGGGTGGATGATCGCAAGGGCGCGGAGGATTTTGCAATGGCGTTGCGCTCGGTTGAGTTCATCCCAGCGCGTTTTTCGCGCAAACAACCCCGGCATGGGCGAGACAACCGTGCCACCGGTGCGCCGAAGGAGCGCTTTTCGGATCGCCGTGCTCGGGGGAATCAGACAGCGCCCCTCTTGTTCGGCTTGAGTGAGCAGTTGGTCGATGAGCTGGTCATTGCAATGGGTCATGAGCTACCGCCTCCTTTTGGGTAGCAAAAACGTATCAGCTGGAACTTGCCGCTCAGCTGACCAAAAGCTGACCAAAATCTAACCATGCAGGTAGATGACCTGCTTTTGGCGACATATTTCTTGTTTGAATCGGTGGGCGGTAATCGGCGACCGTGAACGGTAGCTGGATATGAAGTCTTGGTAAGTTTCGGGACGTGTACTTTTTGAAAAAGAGCATTCTATCTGCTGTTTTGTGTTTCTGGATCGCATATTTGAAGGCATGTGATAAGGGCGGCGGACTGTCGCCTTGTACCTGAGGAAACCGTGACCCGGAATTGCCGCTCGGAACGAGACAAGCTTTCCGGATCGCCCTTCAAGCGGAGACTGCGTCCCGGAATCGAGCCTCGGGGTGGGACACGCTTTCCGGATGGCATGTTTGGCGGAAACTACGGCCCAGTTTTTGGCTCCAGAACGGGATACATTTTCCGGGACGGTCCACGTGCGGTGGTGTACCGCCCCTTCTGCGTGCGCTGTTTTTCGAATTACGTTATAGCTAGCTATATTATAGAAAGGTATAATATAGCTAGCTATAACGTAAAGGAAGGATGGCCCTATGTTTATCGGAAGAACAGTGGAAATGTCCGAGCTCAATCGACTGTATGACACGGGCTCCTTTGAGATGCCTGTGATTTACGGCCGCCGTCGCGTAGGTAAAACGCGCCTTATCACAGAGTTCATCCAAGGTAAGAATGCTATTTACTTTCAAGCTCGTCGTACCAATGCAGAGGCAAACCTGCACGGCTTTAGCCAGGCGATACTTGCAGGCTCGGTTGGTGCTGCAGGCGTGTCGTTTCGTAGTTTTGACGAAGCGTTCGATGCATTGGCCACCATGGCTCGCACGGAACGTTTGATTGTCGTGATTGACGAGTATCCCTATCTCGCCCAATCGAATCCCGAGATCAGCTCGTTGCTGCAAGACAAGATCGATCACCTGTACAAAGAGACCAAGCTCATGCTTATCCTGTGCGGGTCGTCGCTTTCGTTTATGGAGGAACAGGTGTTGGGCTACGAGAGCCCACTATACGGTAGGCGTACGGCCCAGTTTAAGATCATGCCGCTCGATTTTACGACGACCCTCGGGTTGTGGCAGAGCATGGGTCGCGAAGACGCTGCAGTTTGCTATGGCATGACGGGTGGCATTCCTGCATATATCGAGAAAGTCGATCCTGCCGCACCGCTCAAGGACAACATCAAACGTCTTTTTCTTACTCCTACGGGCTATCTCTTTGAGGAGCCGAGTAACCTGCTATTGCAGGAGTGCCGCAATCCCGAGCAATATGATGCGATCGTGCAAGCAATTGCTCAGGGGCGCTCGAAGATCTCGGAGATTGCGAGCTCTACGGGAATCCCTGCGAGCAACGTAAAGAGCTATGTGGATAAGCTGGCGTCACTTGGAATTGTCGAGCGCGAGCTGCCCCTAAACGAGACGAGTAATAAGCGAGCCGTGTATCTGCTGAGCGACCAGATGTTTAGGTTCTGGTACAAGTTTGTTCCGCAGAACATCGGGCTGATTCAAAACGATATGGCCGAGATGGCGTATAAGCGCATTGAACCGCACGTATCGGATTACATGGGTACGGTCTTTGAGCTTATATGCAGACAATACGTGTACGAACTTGCGCGGGCGGGGCAGCTCGATGTGGTTCCGGCAAGCGTTGGGCGCTGGTGGGGGACGGATAATCGCACACATACGCAGGAAGAAATCGACTTGATTGTTGACGATGGCGAGGGCACTGCGCTGTTTGCGGAGTGCAAATGGTGCAATGAGCCGGTGGGCGAAGACGTGCTGCAAAAGCTCGTGCACCGAAGCGAGCTCTTTAGACGGCAGTATAAAAGCTACGTGATCTTCTCGAAGCGTGGCTTTACGCAGGGATGTCGGGATGCCGCGGAGAGCAGGGGAGACGTCAAGCTGATCTCGTTTGCCGAGATGTGAGGGCGGGGATAACGCTGCTCGGGGGTAAAGCCTGTCCTCGAATGGCTGGAACGGGGCCCTCTGTTGTCATGCTAGCTGCCAGCGGAATGCCGGCGGAAAGCGTGTCCCAGATTTCGGCCCCAGAGTGGGATGTCGTTTCCAGATCGGGCCTCAAACGGAAATTGCATCCCGGAATGAGCGCTCAGAACGGGATGAACTTTCCCAACGAGGTCGCATGCGGAAGCTGTGTCCCGGATTCTGACTCCAGAGTGGGATGCCGTTTCCGGCTGAGGTCTCTGGCGGAAGCTGTATCCCGGAATCGAGCTTCAGAGTGGGACGTGCTTTCCCGTCAGGAGCTCAAGTGGAAACTGCGTCCCGGATTCAAGCCTCGGAATGGGACGTGCTTTCCGGATGGGCTTCAAGCGGAAACTGTGTCCCAGAATCGACATGGCTTCAAGTGGAAAGCGCGTCTTAGAATACCGCGCCGGCGTTTTTGGCGGTCGTGGTTGGAAAGGGGAGCATTGCCTACACGCGCGACGACGGCGTGGCGGTGATCCCCATGGCGGCACTTGGGGCGTAGTGGTTTTGCGGTTTGCGGTTTGCGGGGTACTGGGCCTCCATTACCGAAAATCCATTTGGTAAACCAGATGCTCGCGGATAGAATAAAGTCGACGGCAGCCCAAGTGGTGAAGAGCTGGGCAGCGCCGTTGCTTGGTCAAGAGGTCAGCGCCTTAATGGCAGCGACTTGTTATGCTTCGAATGCTGCTTGAGTGCCTCGGAAAGTTCGATAAGCGCCGTGAAGAGCGAGACCAAAGCAACCAAGAGCTCTGTGAGCTCTGATGGGCCCGGGATGACCGCTGATTCAAGTCACCGGGCCTAAATCTTTTTCACACATTCGAATAGGCGGGCGACTCTTTTGGGGCTGTCTGCGTGGCGCGTGCCTGGTGCATGGCACTGCATCCCGCTTTTGTGTCCGCACGGGCGGCTACGCTTACCGCAACGTAGCCATTCGTGGAAAGGACGGATGCCATGTCGATGGATAAAACTGGGTTCGTGAGCGTTGGCGCCGAGATCGAGGACGAGGTGATGCCCGATCGCGTCGTGTTTAGCATCTGCTTTGGGGGAAGCTTCGATACCAAGGAGGCGTGCCTGAACGACTACAACGCCGATCGCGTTAAGGTCGCTGCGGCATTGGTGCCCTTTGGTTTGGATGACGAGCTAACGTGTCGCGGTTACGCCTGCTACGCGCGAACGACACGCAGAAAGGCGACGATCACTGGCTATAGCTACCATGCCTACGGCACAATCGCCGCGTCGATTGACGCCGTCGATGTCGCCGCTATATGGACGGCTCTTAACACCTGCGGTTCGCGCGCTGACATGAGCGTAGGTTTTGATCTAGCCGACCGGCGTGCTGCCGAGGATGCCCTCATCGCCCGCGTCGTCAAGCGAGCCCGCAACAATGCGCAGGCGCTTGCGGCGGCATCGGGTTCTAAGCTGGATGGCGTCAAGCATATCTCCTACAACAGTCAGCTTGGCAGCATGGATCGGCTTTGCTATGCAAGTGCGGCCGATTTTGCGCTCGGAGCTCCTGCGGGATCGGCTGATTCCAAGGTGACGGTGCTGGAGCCAGAGCCTATCGAGGTCGAGTGCTCCGTGGATGTGGAATGGTGGCTGGAGTAGAGGGGCGAGCCCGGGCGAGCCCCGGACTTCGTAACCGAAATTCCATTTGTTAAACCTGGCACCCGTGGGTAGAATAAGGTCGACGGCAGCCCAAGGGTGATAGCTGGGCAGCGCCGTTACTTCGATTAAGGGGTCAATGCCTTAGAGGCGTCGACCCCTCTTCTTTTGCTTCGTACGCTGCTTAAGTGCCTCGGAAAGTCCGATAAGCGCCGTGAGGAGCGAGACCAAAGCGGTCAGGAGCTTCACGAAATCAATCAGATCGGTCATGGGCATCACCTCCCGTCGCATGGAGGGCGCTGCCCGGCACATGGAACTGCCGTCAACAATAACCAGTCTATCAAACTGCAGCCATAAATACGAATATATGTTCGATAATAACAGCGATCTGGCCATCTCAAAACGCAGCTTTACGCAAGGATGCCGGGTAGCCGCGCTGGGCGATTTCATGTCCGCACGGGCGCCTATCCTTACGGCAATGTAGCCACCTATGTAGCAAGCGGCAGTTGACGGAGAGAGGCCGTAACCGTGTCAGCTGAAAAGACGCCGTGTATCTCGGCTATCGATACGACGAACTTTGCGCGCCAAATTGTGCTGGATTTTGAGTTTGCGCCGGTGCCAAAGCAGCGCCAGCGCCGCGGACTGCGCAACGAGATTATCGAGGTCGGCGCTGTTAAGCTCGATTACCACGGCAACGTGATGGGCGAGTTCTCGCAGTTTGTGCAGACGGAATTGACCGAAGGCGTTGCGTTTCCCGTCCGCGAGCTTACGGGGATATCGGCTGTGGATACCGCGATGGCCGATCCGCTCTACGTGGTGATCAAAAGGCTCAGCGATTGGATCGGCCGCTACTCCGCCCAGATAGTTTGCTGGAGCGGGACGGATCGCCGACAGCTTTTGACCGAGTGCCAGGCAAAGCACATCGACCTTTCCGCATTTCCTACGGATTGGGCCGACCTGCAGGCGTTTTACACCTCGATCATGGATGTGGGCAGCCACGGGCGCGTCTCGCTGGGCGACGCGGCAGCGTGGTTTGGCATCAAGTTCGACGAGTCGACGGGTCACGCCCACAGCGCCCTTGCCGATG
>CABUZF010000040.1 GCA_902495985.1 uncultured Collinsella sp. | reverse complement strand
TCGCCCATATAGTACGAACGGCCGAGCAGCTGATAGCTGCCACAGATGGCAAGCAGTGAGCCGCCATCCTCAACATAGGCCGCGACCTTGTCTTTTTGGGCGAGCAGCTCGTGTGCCACGGCTAGCTGGTCGCGGTCGGAGCCGCCACCCATCATGACGATATCGGCATCGGTCAAATCAAGCGTTTCGCCCATACGGACCTCGTCCACGCGCACGGGAATGCCACGCCAGGCGCAGCGGCGCTCGAGGGCGATGACGTTGCCGCCGTCGCCGTAGAGGTTAAGGGCATCGGGATACAGGTAGACGATGCGCAGCGGGCGCGAAAGCTCGACTGGCGCGATACCGACAGGAAGAGCGCTGCCGTCGGCACGGGCTACGGCGCGCCCAGCAACAGCGTCGGCGGTGGCGCCTTTCAGCCCGTCGAGCTCCTTGACCAGCGGCGGGAAGGCCGTGTAGTTGGCGACGGCGTAGAAGGTGTCATCGGCGGCCTCGTCTGCCACGGCGCCAATTGCCTGCGCGACGTCCGAGATAATCGCGGCATCGATGCCGGCGTACTTGAGGCGCACCTGCATGTCGTGCGCGCGCGTGCCTCCGGCAAAGGCGACAAGACCCGGCGTGTCGGCGATGCGCTCAAAGTCGACGTCGTAGATCCACGATACATCGTGGCCGTCGGCGTCGTTGTCGTTGAGGAAGAAAGCGCAGAGTCTGCCGCCTGCCGTCTTGATGGACTGGATTTGTCGATCGAAGCCTACGGGATTCTTAGCCAGGTTGGCCTCGATGGTGCGGCCGGCGATATCCCAGCGGCCCATGCGTCCGCCGGCGGGGACGTAGGCGTCGAGCGTGGGCTGCAGGTGCGCCGTATCCACGCCTAACTCATGTGCGGCAAAGAATGCAGCGGCAACGTTGTAGACCATGTACAGGCCGTTGTAGCGTGTGGCGATGTGTACGGCAGCCGCGTCGGGCGCAGATCCAAAGACCAGGTCGAAGCCGTAGCCGTCGCAGCCGAGCTTCACGTCCGTCACGCGACGGACAAGCGCAGGGCGGGCCCAGCCGCACGAGGGGCAATGGTAGGCGCCGAGCTGGCCGTATTGCACGTAGTCATACTCCAGCGGCGCGTTGCACTGTGAGCAAAAACGTGAGTCGCTAATGCGGTCGGACTCGGTGTTGGTGGCGCCGTCGATGCCAAAGGCAATACTCGCGTTGGGAACGCGCGCGGCAATCGAGGCACACAACGGGTCGTCGGCGTTGTAGATGAGCGTTGTCGTCGGAGAGAGCTCCAACGCATGGGCGATGACGTCTTGGGTATGGTCGATCTCGCCATAGCGATCCAGCTGGTCGCGGAACAGGTTGAGCAGCACAAAGTACGTCGGCTTGAGCTTGGGCAGAACGCGTACGGTGTAGAGCTCGTCACACTCAAAAACGCCCACGCGCTTGCCGCTGCTGGTGTGCTTAAGGCCACTGCGGGCCTCGAGCAGCGCACCCACCACGCCCGGCTCCATGTTGTTGCCGGCGCGGTTGCATACCACGGTGGCGCCGCTGGCGGCAACGGCGTCGGCGATGAGGTTGGAGGTGGTGGTCTTGCCATTAGTACCGGTGATCACCACGCTGCGGTCGACAAGGCCCGCGAGGTCGCTTAGTAGCTCGGGGTCGATCTTCATGGCGATACGGCCGGGGAGTACGCCACCCTGGCGTTTGAGGACAGAGCGCAGTCCCCAGCGAGCGATATCGCTCGAGGTACAGGCGAGAGATGAGCGGAGGTTCATGAAACCGTTCCTAACGTAAACGACATGGTCGGGTCGAGTGCGTCACTAAAAACCGTAGCGGCGCGCAAATTCCTGGGCAAGCTGTGACACGTCTTCACAGGCATTGGCCCAGGGGGCAAAGTCGGGAGTGTCCGAGATAATACCGTCCGCTTCCCAAACGGCCTGGTGCGAAAGATCCCAGGGATCGCGCGGCTCGGGCCGGCAGGGAAGGTACGGCGTCTGGTACATGGGGTTCAGCAAGAAGAACGCGCCGCCCTCGCAACGGTTGGCAAACTCACGCAGCGCGCGTGTCGCCGGGCGCATCTTGTTTGTTTTGAACAAGAGGATGGTGCGGGCGAGCAGGTACCAGGGGGAGTTCTCGAGTGCATCAGCCCCGATCTCTTCCTCGAGCTGGTGAGCCAGGGCAAAAAAGCCGTCCTGGTCTTCCAGGCGAGCGAGGGCGAGCAACACGGTGCCTGCGGCTCGGGTGGGGTAGCCTTCCGCCTTAAGGACGCGGCGGGCGTAGTTGGCGGCAGCACGGTAGCGGGCGCTCGCCATGCACAGCTGCGAGATGGCCTCGAGCGTGTGGAGCCACCCGATAAGTGCCGGCTCGTTCACGGTGAGATCTGCCGCCGTCACGCCGTCCGTCAAAACTTTGTTGGCCCAGTAGTGTGGGGCCTCCATATCGAACCCGGGCACACTTTGCTGCAGGTAATCGGTCGTGGTCGCCTCGAGCTTCATCAGGTCGCCCAGGCAGGCGTCAACGGGCGTGTCCGCCAAAATGATGGCGAGCAGCTGGGCATCGACGGCCAGCGCATCGACGCGGACAATCTTGAGCAGCTCATCGCGCATGTCGTCGAACAGACGATTGCGCGTCTGCTCGAACTCCTCGTCGCTGCCCATATCCTCGATGCGATGGAGCTCGTCGAGCAGGTGGCGATGAACACCGGCGTAGGACAGCAGTGCCTGAGCATGCTCGGTCTGCGCATACTTATGAGGGTTGACGCTCACGTCGTTATGGACAAGCTCGCGTGCTGCATCGGTGAGTTCGGGGTGCGACGCCAGATAGGTGCGCTCCAGGTAGGCGGGGATGTAGACGCTCGGATCCATTAGAGGTCTCCTCCCTTAAACGGCAAACCCTGCTCGGCCGCCCGCAGTATGCGCTCATCGATTTGGGAACGCACGATATCGTTGGTAGCGACCCAGGCGGCGAAGCTGGCGTTGTCGGGGGCGCCCAGGCCCTCCTGCAGTACCGGCGTCGCCTCGGACAGCGCAAGGACGAGCTCGTCGGTGGAGCCCACACCCACGTTGACGCGGGCATAGACGCCATCGGGAAACTCGGTTTGGAAGTAGAGCGCCTCGGCCGCGTGCGGGCACGAGCGTGCGAGGATGCGCAAATAGTGCTCGGCGCCCTCGTAGTCCAGCTCGCGCCAGGCAGCGCTCATCAGCGCGATGAGCGTCCATGGGTCCAAGTCGCGCTCCGCGTCCTTGGGACGACGACGCAGCGGCGTGCTGGCGAGATAGGGGACGGAGTGGGCAGAGCGAAATCGCTTGAGCTCCTCGGCGGGGTATTCGAGCTTTGCCATAGCGAGCATCGCGGTGTGGCGGACACCAGCGGGGTCGTTGGGCGCAAAGTCCAAGCTGCGATTCGCGGCTTCGAGCGACATGCGGTAGCGTCCGCTAATGAGCGCGCGCGATGCCAAGGCGGCAAGCCAGCGCAGGTAGGGGCGGCGCATAAGGTCGCCTGCGGCCTCACGCTCGTAGGGGTCCTGCGCCGAGGCGGTCTTGAGCGCCAAATCGTGCTCCACTTCGTCGCACTTGGACACCAGATACTGCACGTATTCCTCGTTGGAGCCGGCGGTGAGGGCGGTCAGCATGCGCTGAGCGTCCCAGTTGGTCGGGTCGAGCGCGGCTGCCTCGCGGAGCATGTTCTCGGCAGCTGCCTCTTCTTGCTCTGCCTGGGTATCGTCAGGGATAAAGGGAATGCGGTAGTCGACAGCCTCGACCACCTTGGCAATGAGGTGCCCGGCGCGGTCGCGGTCGTGCACGATGAGCGGTGCGGGGTTGCGGGTGAATTGTTCCATCAGACGCTCTACGGCGGCACCGTCGGTGAGCGGGATATTGTCGCGGCGCAAGGCCTCAAGAACGAGGCGATGGCAATCCTCTTGAATGGGATCGAATGCCATGGGGCCTCCTTTGCTGCGGTTAGGGTTCAAATGTTTCTATATAAGGTTCTAGTTTACCCGCATGTGGCACACCGGGGGTGCCGCACTTGGACTTGCACCTTTGCACCACGAAGACGGATGTCGCACAAATGTCGGCACCTTGGACGACCGAGTGGTATCACGGTGCCGCAAACGGTCGATTTTTGGCGGCGAACGGTGCATATTTTGGAGGGGCACGGTCCTGCCCGGGATATGTAGTCAACCTTGATAAAACGTTTGCCCAGCTTGGGAGTATGAATGCCGCACAAGGGTCTTCAGGGATAGAAAAAACGTTTCATCATTGGCGGCTTTAGGTGAATAACTGACCAACCAGAACGGTAAAATAGTGTTTGTCTGAGCGTTGAGACGTTTAGACATCGCGCATTGTCATCGCCGGCAACGCGCAAACCGGTCCTAACGGAGCCAATTGGGTGCTCCGTTATATACGCAAGTCTAAGAGGGGCTTGTTTAGGAGGCACAGTATGGGACGTTTTACCAATCCTCGCGATCTGTACTTTGGTGAGGGCGCTCGCCACGAGGTGAAGAACCTCAAGGGTAAGAAGGCCATCATCGTTTCTGGCGGCAGCTCTATGCGCCGCGGCGGGTTCCTGCAGGACGTTGAGGCCGACCTCAAAGAGGCCGGCATGGAGGTCAAGCTGTTCGAGGGCGTCGAGTCCGATCCCTCCATCGAGACCGTCATGAAGGGCGCAGCCGCTATGCGCGACTTCGAGCCCGACTGGATTGTTGCTATCGGCGGCGGTTCGCCCATCGATGCTGCTAAGGCCATGTGGGTCTTCTACGAGTATCCCGAGGAGTCCTTCGACAACATTATCCAGCCGTTCAGCTTCCCCGAGCTGCGTCAGAAGGCTCACTTCTGCGCCATTTCCTCTACCTCCGGCACTGCTACCGAGGTCACCGCATTCTCCGTCATCACGGATTACGAAAAGGGCATCAAGTACCCGCTGGCCGACTTCAACATCACCCCTGATGTCGCCATCGTCGACCCCGAGCTCACCTACACCATGCCCGCCAAGCTGTGCGCTCACACCGGCATGGATGCTCTGACCCACTGCATGGAGGCCTACGTTTCCACCTGCGCCTCTATGTTCACCGACGCCAACGCTCTGCACGGCATCCGCGAGATCGTCGAGTGGCTGCCCAAGTCCTATGCTGGCGACCATGAGGCCCGTCAGCACATGCACGAGGCTCAGTGCATCGCCGGTATCGCCTTCTCCTCGGGCCTGCTCGGCATCGTTCACTCCATGGCTCACAAGACCGGTGCTGCCTTCGAGAACGGCCACATCATCCACGGTGCCGCTAACGCCATGTACCTGGGCAAGGTCATCCAGTGGAACTCCAAGGATCCCCGTGCTGCCGAGCGTTACGCTTACGTGGCCAAGGAGATCCTGCACCTTCCCGGCGAGACCAACGAGGAGCTCATCGCTGCGCTCGTCCAGAAGATCCGCGACCTCAACGACCAGCTCAACATTCCGCAGTCCATCAAGGATTACGCGAATGGTGGCGTGAAGGTCGACGCCGAGAACCCGCAGATGGTTTCCGAGGAGGAGTTCCTCGCCAAGCTGCCCGAGATTGCCGCGAACGCCGAGCAGGACGCCTGCACGCCCGAGAACCCGCGTGAGACCAAGGCTGCCGACTTCGAGAAGATCCTCAAGGCCTGCTACTACGACACCGACATCGATTTCTAATCGACTCTTGTTATCGTAACGAGGGGCTCCGCACGTATCTGTACGGAGCCCCTTTCTTTTTTCTTTTAGAGAATGGGATAGTTATGGCTGCAATTTTCAATAGCCCCAGCAAGTACATCCAGGGTCCGGACGAGCTGGCCAAGCTCGGCTCCTATGTCGAGCCGCTCGGCGCTAAGGCCCTCGTCATCGTGACGCCTTCGGGCAAGAAGCGCGTCGGTGCCAAGATCGAGGGCGGCTTTGCCGAGGCTAAGGCCGAGCTGCTGTTTGAGGATTTTAACGGCGAGTGCTCCAAGGGCGAGGTCGATCGCATGGTTGCGCTCGCTCGCGACAACGGTTGCGATATCGTCGTCGGCGTCGGTGGCGGCAAGATCCTCGACACCGCGAAGGCCGTCGCCTACTACCTGGAGTCCCCGGTTATCATTTGCCCCACCATTGCTTCGACCGATGCCCCGTGTTCGGCGCTTTCGGTGCTTTATACCGATGACGGCCAGTTCGACAAGTACCTCTTCCTTAAGGCAAACCCCAATATTGTCCTTATGGATACGACGGTTATCGCGGCGAGCCCGGTGCGCCTGACGGTTTCCGGTATGGGCGATGCGCTCGCAACCTACTTTGAGGCCCAGGCGACGCATGATGCCGACGGTGGCACTTGCGCCGGCGGCAAGGGCGGAATGGCCGGCCTGGCGCTCGCCAAGCTCTGCTACGAGACGCTTATGGCCGATGGCGTCAAGGCCAAGGTCGCGCTGGAGAAGGGTGCGCTCACGCCTGCCGTGGAGCACATCATCGAGGCCAATACGCTGCTTTCCGGCATTGGCTTTGAGAGCTCGGGCCTTGCTGCTGCTCATGCCATCCACAATGGCCTGACGATGCTGCCCGAGTGCCACGGCATGTATCACGGCGAGAAGGTCGCCTTTGGCACTATCGTCCAGCTGGTACTCGAGGATGCTCCGACTGAGAAACTCGAGGAAGTCTTGGGCTTCTGCATTGAGCTGGGCCTGCCGGTCACGATGAAGGAACTTGGCGTTGCCGAGCTTACGCGCGAGCAGGCCATGATTGTTGCCGAGGCCGCCTGCGCACCCGATGACACCATGTGCAACATGCCGTTTGAGGTGACGCCCGAGATGGTTGCAAACGCCATTCTGGGTGCCGACGCACTGGGTCACTACTATCTCATGGATGAGTAAATCAAGCTAAGGAAGGGGCAAAGCCAACAGATGGCTTTGCCCCTTTTTGCTATGGTGCAAAGGGGCAAGGTTACTTTGCACCAATCGTTGTTTGATGAAGGGCGGATTCTCGTATGGCGCTTCCTATGGTTTACGGCGGTCCCGGCCGGTATGTTCAGGGGCCGAGCGAACTGTCGCGTCAAGGCAGGTATTTGACATGGTTGGGCTGCGCTGCCTATGTCTTGTTTGACCAGGGCACCGAGGATCGGCTGTGCAGGCAGATCGTCGATGGATTTCTGGACGACGATCTAAGCGAGCCGTTCTTTAAGATTTATGACGGTCCGTGTACGGAAGAGGCCGTTGTCGAAATGGCTAAGGAAGCCCAGGCCGAGTATTGCGACATGGTAGTGGGTATTGGCGGCGGCAAAATGCTCGATATCGCCAAGGCCGTTGCGTTTTATGCCGAGTTGCCGTTGTGCGTATGCCCCACGGCGGCTTCGATGGACGGTCCGTGCAGCGCGATTTCGGTGCTGTATCACGAGGATGGGTCGTTCGACCGCTATCTGATGCTCGAGAAGAATCCAGACCTAGTCGTGGTCGATACCAACGTGGTCGCGGCGGCCCCGCTGCGTATGACGGTCGCTGGTATGGGCGATGCGCTGGCAACGTACTTCGAGGCGCGTTCGTGCGCCGCGGCGCACGGCACCAACGAGCACGGTGGCGCGTCGGGGCACTTGGCTCTGGTTGCGGCTCGCGCCTGCTACGACACGCTCATGGAGTGCGGCGTCGCTGCCAAGCGCGATCTCAAAAAGGGCCGTATATCGCCGGCGGTTGAGCGCCTGATCGAGTGCAATATTCTGCTCTCGGGCGTCGGCTTTGAGAGCGGTGGCTTGGCGTTGGCGCATGCCATCGCCAACGGCCTGACGATTCTGCCCGAGTGCAAGGCCATGCATGGTGAGGCCGTGGCATTTGGCCTGGTGGTGCAGTTGCGCCTGGAGCGTGCGCCCGAGCTTGATCAGGTGCTCGAGTTTTGCCAGCGCGTTGGTCTGCCGACGACGCTCGAGGAGCTGGGCCTTGGCGGGATTTCCGATGCCGACCTGCAGGGTGTTGCAAATGCGGTCTTTAGAAACGAGCGTAATATGGCCAACGAGCAGGCCAAGGTGACCAAACAAAAGCTCGTGCAGCTCATGTGCGAGGCATAGCTTGGCACTTGATTGACCTTGTGCGATCGAGGCGGCGATAGGCCATGGGCTATTTGCCGCAAAGATGCTCCGCGTGTAATTTGCCCGAGGCGTGGGCCGATAGCGTATCATTATCTCTTGCTTGTTTGCACTGCTCAGGGAGGGGCCGCGCATGGCGCAGGAACACGATCTGTTTGATGACATTATCG
>CABUZF010000039.1 GCA_902495985.1 uncultured Collinsella sp. | reverse complement strand
TCGATAAGGGCATTGGCTCCCACGACGTGAACGCCGTTATCCACTACGGCATAGTACTTGGCGCTATGGCTGTGATCGGCATCTCGTTTACGCTCGTCTGTCAAAAGATGGCGGCGCTGACCTCGCAGGGCATGGGCACCGATATCCGTGGTGCGCTCTACCAGCACATTAATAAGCTGAGCTACGCCGAGCTCGACCGCTTTGGCACGCCGTCGCTCATCACTCGCATCACCAACGACGTCAACCAGGTGCAGCTTGCCGTGGCGCTGGGCGTGCGCATGCTCATCCGCTGGCCCTTCCTGGCGGTGGGCTCCATGTGCGCGGCCCTTGCCATCGACCTTAAGCTCGGCGTCATCTTTTTGATTTGCACGCCCGCCATCGGCTTGGTGTTTTGGTTTGTCATGGCGCGCTGCATTCCGTATTACAAGCAGCTGCAGGCAAAGCTCGACCGCATCGCGCTTATCTGCCGCGAGGGGCTTTCGGGTGCCCGCGTTGTTCGCGCCTTTGTGCGTGAGGACCACGAGCGCGAGCGTTTTGCCCAAGCCGCCGATGACCAGGCCAATACTGCCATCGCGGTGGGCAAGCTCTCGTCGATTCTCAACCCCGTCACGTTTCTTGTGATGAACCTGGGCGTGTGCGCCATCCTGTGGGTGGGCGGCATCCAGGTCAGCGTGGGCGAGCTTACGCAGGGCCAGGTCATGGCGTTTGTGAACTACATGACGCAGACCCTGACCTCCATCGTGTACGTCGCCAACCTGGTCGTGGTCTTTACCAAGGCGAGCGCCAGTGCGTCGCGCATCAACGAGGTGCTCAATTGCGAGCCGAGCATCACCGACGAGGGCAACCAGCCGGTCGCGCTGCCCAAGCCGAGCAATGTCGCTCCAGTTCCCGCGCTGAGCTTGAGCCATGCGAGCTTCTCGTTTGGCGCTGGCGCGGCCAATGCTGTCAACGATGTGACGCTGGAACTCCCGCTGGGCAAGACGCTCGGCATTATCGGCGGTACGGGTAGCGGCAAGTCCACGCTCGTCTCGCTCATCCCGCGCCTGTACGATGCGAGCACCGGCAGCGTGAGCGTGATGGGCGCCGACGTGCGCACCTGGCCGCTCGACCAGCTGCGCCGTGTGGTCGCGACCGTTCCGCAGCGCGCATCGCTGGTGAGCGGCTCCATCCGCAGCAACCTGACCTGGCGCGATGAAGCTGCGACCGACGAGGAGCTCTGGGCGGCACTCGACATGGCGCAGGCCAGCGAGTTCGTGCGCAACAAACCGCAGGGCTTAGACGCCCCGGTCGAGGCGGGCGGCAAGAACTTTAGCGGTGGCCAGCGTCAGCGCCTGACTATCGCGCGTGCCTTGGTTGGTTCGCCTCAGATATTGATCATGGATGACTCCGCGTCGGCGCTCGACTTTAAGACCGACGCGGCGCTTCGCCACGCCATCCGCGAGCGCAGCGTACGCGGTGCCGCCGCGGGCGGGCTCCCGCTGACCACGGTGATCGTGAGCCAGCGCGTCTCGACCGTGCGCGATGCCGACATGATCTGCGTGCTCGACCACGGCTCGGTCGCAGGCCTGGGCACGCACGATGAGCTGTACACGACCTGCCAACTCTATCGCGAGATTTGCCAGTCGCAGCTTCGTCGCGAGGAGCTCGAGGGTCAGCAGGGGAGCGCGACGTCCACGTCCGTCCCAAGTTCCGCGTCCGCCCCGGCTGCCCCGGCATCCGCTTGCGCAAAGGAGGGCTGCTAAATGAATCCGTATACTTCTTCCGGTTCGGTCGCCACGATGACGGCCAACGTGTCCGGCAACGATAGCCTCAACGACCTGGGCGACGGTCCGCGTCAGCCCGGCGACCCCGAGCGCTACCCCGTGGGCGCGGTAACTCGCCGCCTGCTGGGCTACGTCCGTCCGCATCGCATTTCGTTTACGGCGTCGTTTGTGAGCGCCGCAATCTCGGTGATCTTGCAACTCTATACGCCCATTCTCATCGGCGAGGGCATCGACCTTATCGTCGCCGCCGGGCAGGTGGACTTCGACGCGCTGCTGCCGCTTGTTACCAAACTCGCGCTCGTCGTGGTGGGGGCCGCGGCCTTCCAGTGGCTGCAGGGCTATTGCGTCAACCGCCTGTCCTACGAAACGGTGCGCGACATGCGCGTGGAGGCGAGCGACAAGCTCAGTCGTATGCCGCTCAGCTTTATCGACAGCCACGCTCACGGCGACCTTATGAGTCGCGTGGTCAACGACGTCGACCAGGTGGGCGACGGTCTGCTGCAGGGCTTTACCCAGCTTTTCACCGGTGTTATCACCATTGTGGGCACGCTCGCGTTTATGCTTTCCATTAACCTGACCATGACGCTCGTGGTGGTGCTCGTCACGCCGCTTTCCATCTTTGCAGCCGGCGCCATCGCCAAGCTCTCCAACAAAAGCTTTACGGCACAGCAGCGTATTCAAGGGCAGCTCGGTGGTCATATCGAGGAGTACGTAGGCGAGCAAAAGCTTGTCAACGCCTTTGCCTATGGTCCCAACGCCCAGCAGCGCTTCGATGCCCTCAATGCCGAGCTCTACACCGCGGGCGAGCGCGCGCAGTTTATGGGTTCGCTCTCCAACCCCGGCACGCGCTTTATCAACAACATCATCTACGCCGTGGTCGCCGTGATTGGCTGCGCGGGCGTGATCACGGGCGTACCTGCGGCGCTCACGGTGGGCGGCGTGCAAATCTTTCTGTCCTATGCTAACCAGTACACCAAGCCATTCAACGAGGTCACCAACGTCATTACGCAAATCCAGACGGCGTATGCCTCGGCGCGCCGCATGTTCGCGTTGCTCGATGCGCGCGAGCAGGAGCCCGACGCTGTGGATGCCATTGAGCTCACTGCCCCGAAGGGCGAGGTTTCGTTTGAGCATGTGGACTTTAGTTATGTGCCTGACCGCAAACTGCTGCAGGATATCTGCATCGATGCCAAGCCCGGTATGCGCTATGCCCTCGTCGGCCCCACGGGCTGTGGCAAGACGACGCTCATCAACCTGCTGCTGCGCTTTTACGATATCGATGCTGGGCGCATCGCGGTCGATGGTCGCTCCTCGCGTGACTACACGCGTGCGAGCCTGCGCCGCGCCTTTGGCATGGTGCTGCAGGACACCTGGCTGTTCGAGGGCACGGTGGCGGACAACATCGCTTACGGTTGCCCGGGAGCCACGCGCGAGCAGGTTATCGAAGCTGCCAAGCGTGCTCATGCGCATAAGTTTATCGTGCAGCTGCCAGGCGGCTACGATACGGTGATCGGCGAGGACGGCGGCACGTTTAGCCAGGGTCAAAAACAGCTGCTGTGCATCGCGCGCGTCATGCTCACCGATCCGGCGATTCTGCTGCTGGACGAGGCAACGTCGAGCATCGATACGCGTACCGAGCTGCAGGTGCAGGCGGCATTCGACGAGCTCATGGCTGGCCGCACAAGCTTTGTCGTGGCGCACCGCCTGTCGACGATTCGCAACGCCGATTGCATCCTGGTAATGCGCGATGGCGAGATTATCGAGCGCGGCACGCACGACGAGCTGCTAGCGGCAGGCGGCTTCTACGCCGAACTCTACCGCAGCCAGTTTGCCCAGTGAGCAAGCCCGTGGGGCAAATTAATCAATCGACAGACGGTGGTTTACATCTGTCACGTAAGTACTAAGATATTCATCTAATAAATTGCATTAGTGGCTTTAGTTTTGGGGGAAACGAGGCAACGTGACTATGACGTGCTCTTTGGTGGTTAACAGCAAGAGCGGTAATACCAGGATGGTTTCGGGCGCGATCAAGCGCGCTCTGCAGGCTGCGGGCGTTGAGTTTGTCCATGCCGCGGCATTGAGCGACGATGCGGATGCAGATCAGGTTGCGCTCGAGGCGCAGGGCGCCTGCGCGGCCGACACGGTGCTCGTCGGTTTTTGGTGCGACAAGGGCGCGTGCACGCCTTCGGTCGCGACGTTGCTCTCCGCCTTGCACGGCAAGCGTGTCTTCCTGTTTGGCACCTGCGGTTTTGGCGCCGACCAGAGCTATTACCAGCAGATTATTGATCGCGTGACTTCCAATTTGGCTGGGGATGCCGAGCTTGCGGGCTGGGCGATGTGCCAGGGCAAGATGGGCCCTGCGGTCAAGCAGCGCTACGAGGCCATGCTCGAGCAAGATCCCGAAAACGCCCGATTTAAGATGCTGCTCGACAACTGGGTTGCCGCGAAGGACCATCCCACCAAGGAAGATCTGGATAACATGGCTGCAGCCGCCAAAAAGGCCGTTTTGGGCGAGTAGACCGTCGCTCGCGATGCCGCGCGTTCAATCGTGCAAACGTGAAAGCCTCGAGATTCTCGAGGCTTTTTTCTTGACACTTGTGGACGCAACCGTGGCAAGCGTTTGGGGCGATATTTTCCATCACCCCGATGACGAGGCCGTCCTGGATGACACGCTCTCATGCGTTCGCTGGATGTATTCAGAGTGGGGCGGACTTTCCGGATGGATGGGGTTTCGGAAAGTGCGTCCCAGAATTCGCCTTTGGAATGGGATGTAGTTTCCGGTTGGGGGCTCTGGTGGAAAATGCGACCCGGAATTTGCGTCCGGAGTGGGATGGAGTTTCCCAACGGGGCCGTAAGCGGAAACTGCATCCCACTCCGGACGTGAATTCTGGGACACGGTTTCCGGATGCAAAAAAGGCCACATGACGTGGCCTTCGACTTATATATGTTCAGCGGATACCCCTATGACAAGCCGCGCTCCAACAACAGGGCGTCTGTCCGGGCGGAGGTATGTAAGGTTCATCGCGAGTTCCGCACGCAAAGGAGGCCACTTAATGTGGCCTTCGTCTTGCGCAGGACTGTCCGAGCAGGGAACCTTACGTTCCGCGTCGCCGGGCAGACGAACCAGTTAAGACGCGCTGCTACTTGATCTTGGTCGTACCCGGTGCCAAGTTGGGGTCGGTCTCGTTGGCCTCGGTCTGGAAGTGCTCGGTGTACACGTTCTTGCCGTCGCGGAACATCTCGTAGTACTGCATCTTGGCGTAATCCTCGCGCGCCTTGGTGGCGGCTGCTGCGGCGGCGTCGTCGCCGGTGACGTTGGAGGAGAGCGCCCAGCGCAGGCTGGCGTCCTCGTAGCCCACCGAGTTGATGGCGGGCAGCGACTCACGCAGCGTCATGTGCGCCTTCTGGTAGTCGGAGAGGGGTGCGCCGATCAGCTGCATAAGCTGCGTGGACAGGTAGTTGGTGGACAGGTCGTCGACCTCGCTCGTCTGGTCGCAACCGGCAACGTCGTAGTTAGCCCAAATGATGTAGTCGGTCTGCCACAGGCGCTCCTGATGCGTGGCATCGTCTTCGCCGGTAAACCACTTATCGTTGAACTTGGACGGGAAGAACGGCTGGTGGTCGCCCCAGAACACCACGACCACCTTACGGTCGAGCTTGCTCAGGGCGTTGAGGAAGTAGCGAAGCGCCTGGTCGGACTGCTCGATGCACGAGATATACTCGTCGACATCGGAGAGCGTGCCGTCCTCGACGGTCTTGGCGTCCAGATCGGTCGTGTCGATGTTGAGGTGCATCTGCTTGTCGACCGGCAGCAGGCCCGTATCGTAGCCCGAGTGGTTCTGCATGGTCACGTCGAAGATAAACTGCGGATCGGCGTTCTGGTCGAGCAGCTCAAGAATCTTGTCGTAGGTAGCCTGGTCGGTCACCATGCCGCGTAGGGTATCGGCACCCTGGAAATCGTTGATGGACAGGAACTGGTCAAAGCCAAAGTCCTTGTAGACGTTCTCGCGGTTCCAGTTGGTTGCGTGGTTGGGGTGCATGGCCGTGGTGGAATATCCGAGCGACTTGAACTGCTCTGCCAGATTCCCGGTCGTTTCCATGTTGTAGATGGTGTAGGGGTACACGCCCGAGCCCAGGTTGGCCATGGAGTTGCCGGTCATAAACTCAAACTCGGTATTGGCGGTACCGCCGCCGTAGGCGCTCACATAGAGCTTGCCGCGGCTGAGGCAGTCGGACAGGTTCTTAAAGTACTGCGGACCCTCGTAGCCGGCGCGCATGTTCTGGTAGATCGACAGATCCGAGAACGTCTCGTTCATGATGGCGATGACCGTGGGCTTCTCGCTATCGAACTGCTCCTTTGCGGCGGCGCGCTCGTTGCTCTTGGCCGCGTCGGACTTGTCGTAGGCCTTGGCGTACTTTTTGAGCGTGGCCTTGGCATCGTCGACGGAGTAGTCGGCGGGTTTGGGCGGCTTGATGGACTGTGCCGCACTAATAAAGGCAGGCAGGTAGCCCTCGCGCCAGTAGCTCTCGAGCGGACGCCAGGTGTAGACGGTGATGCCGAGAGTGTTGTAGTAGTCGATGAGCGTGACGTGCGCGGTCACGCCGCCCAGGCACAGCACGGCGACGAGCAGGTTGGTGAGCAGCATGCGCTTGGCGTTGGCGGCGCCCTTCTGACGGTGCGGTGCCACCAGGCCGGCGTACTCGCATAGCAGCATGGCGATGGCGGTAAAGCCCATGGACAGCACGCAGAACAGCGAGATGGAGAAGGTGTAGCCGGTGCCGGCGACCGCGGCGGCGGTGGAGATGGCCGAAAGGTCGCCCGGCTGGATGGGCATGGACTTAAACGTGATAACGAAGAACTCGGCAATGCCCAGGATAAAGAGGGCAAAGGCCAGGACCGCGGGGGCTGCGCCGTGGCGCTGGAATAGGAAGAACAAGCCGACCATGAGCGTGGTGATGATGGCCCACTCGAGCAGGATGCACAGGGGGTAGACCCAGGTAAAGTCGTGGTTGGACGAGACCTCCATGCCCAGCAGCGCAAAGACGCCGGCGAGCAGCAGGCACAAGACGGCCGCGACGAGCGGTTTGCCCACGAAGGCGCCGCGCAGGCGGGCAAGCTTGCCGGTGGGGGCGGGGGCGTCGGGCTCGGCGAATGCAAAGACGCGCGGAGCGATGCGGTCGCGGGCGATGCTGGCCCAGGCGCAACCGGTGAGGATGGCGTTGGTCAGAATGAGCATCACAAAGGCGAGCGGCTCGTTTTGGGTGACGAGGCCAATGGCGCCCCAAATGGTCAAAAAGACCTGGAACAGGCCGAAGGCGACGCTCCACCCAAGAGCGCTTTTGGCAACGGTGCCCGACTTTGCGCGAATGGCCTTGGCCTCGCGCAAGACAAGGTAGACGGTCGCCGCAAGACCGACGAGCGAGATGGCGGCTGCGAACATGCTGAGACTCCTCACAAACTAAAACGTACGAAAGCGGGGGTTTACCCGATTGTTACAAAGATATGCGCTGCAATTGGTGTCTGCGCACAACAACCAGCCATATTAACGCGCACGTGTGGCGGTGTGGCGCAATGTAGTGGCGACCTGCGCGATAATGGACGGGAATTACACGGAAACGTAAAGGCTTCTTAAAGAATTAGCGAGGATGAGGCGATGAACGAGCAGGTTTGCACCAAGGCTGTGGATACGAACGGTTATCCGGTCGAGACGACGGGCAATGCGGTGCTGGACACGTTGGAGCACCGTTCCTCCACGCGTGCCTTTGCGCGTGATGACGACGACCGCCCCGTGGCGGTGACCGACGAGCAGCGGGCGGCGATTCTGCATGCGGCGAGCCGTGCGCCGTCGGCAGGCGCCATGATGATGTATTCCATCGTAAGCATTCGCGAGCAGGCTACGCTGGACCGCCTCGCCGACCTGTGCGATCACCAGCCCATGATCGCCAAGGCGCCCTGGGCACTAATATTTGTGGTCGATTATGCCAAGTGGATCGATCTGTTTGAGCATGCGGGCTGCTTTGGGCCCGAGTTTGTCGAGCGCACGGGTAAGGCGCCCCGCCGCGCGCCGGGTCTGGGTGACTTTGCCATCGCGGCGCAGGATGCCGTGATCGCCGCGCAAAACGCCGTGGTTGCCGCCGAGGCCCTGGGCCTGGGGAGCTGCTACATCGGCGATGTTATCGAGAATGCCGAGGAAGTTGCCGAGCTGCTCGATCTGCCGCCCTATACCATGCCGCTGTCGATGCTCATCATCGGCACGCCCCGTAAGGAGCGCCCGGCAATCGCGCACCCCGTGGTGAACCTGGTGCACGAGGAGCGCTACTGCCGCGCCGATGCTGCGACCATGGACGCGCAGGTGGCCGAGATGGACGCGATGTTCCGTCCGCATGCCCGCGAGGTGGGGGAGCGCGTCGTGGACATCTATACCCGTAAGCACACGAGTCCCTTTATGGCCGAGATGAGCCGCTCCATGGAGTGGTGCTTCAAAAACTGGCTCGGAAAATGACGAATGTGACAAAGGGACAGTCCCTTTGTCACATTCCATATCGCCGCGGTAGCCTAAAGGCCGTATAAATGTTTATCTAGCTGGGAAAACAGTGC
>CABUZF010000038.1 GCA_902495985.1 uncultured Collinsella sp. | reverse complement strand
TTCCTTTTTGTTTGGCACCCGCACCGGTTTTGCCATCCTTTTCGCCGGCGGCATCCTGTTATTTGCGATTCTTGCCTTTGTAATGGAGAAGCGCACCCATAAGATGTACGTCGACCGCGGGCCCAAGTCCGAGGATGAGGAAGACAGCTTCTGGGACTAACCTGCCAAAAAGGGACAGGTTTATTTTGGTCGGTTTTATCTGGGCAAATGCAAGCGCCCCGCAACTGGAATTGAGCCAGTTGCGGGGCGCTTTTCGTACATGTGACAAAACCGCAGGAAAAACCTGCCAAAATAAACCTATCCCTAAATGGCAGGTTTTACTGGAGAGTTGCGTCGATTGCCTTGACCAGGGCGCTGCGCATGCCGGCGTCCTCGAGCGCAACGACGCCCTTGATGGTGGCACCACCGGGCGAGCATACGGCATCCTTCATCGCCGCAGGATGCTGGCCAGTTGCAAGCTGCAGCTTTGCCGTACCCAGCACCATCTGGCTCACAATGCGATAGGCATCGGCACGCGGGATACCGTGCTTGACCGCCGCATCGCCCAGGGCCTCGATTGCCATAGCGACAAATGCCGGAGCGCAACCACCCACCGTGCCGCCCACAAACAGTAGGCTCGTATCGAGCTCGACCACCGCACCGAGCTCGCCAAGCAGATCAAGCACCACTGCGCTCTGCTCATCACTAAGCGTGGAAGCCTTCTCGCAAGCGATGACGCCCTCGCCCACCGAAACCGGTGTGTTGGGCACCGTCGAGACATGCGCGACGCCCGGCAGGACCTGCTCCCACTTGGCACTGTCCCAGGTCCAGGCAACCGACAGAACGACCTTTTTGGCAAGAGCATCCTTGAGCGGGGCGAATACCTTCTCGATCATGTACGGTTTGACCGCAGCGACCACGATATCGGATGCGGCGACAACCTCGGCGGCATCGTGGCAGGCGACCATGCCGCGCGCCTCGCAGCGCTCAACCAGTGCGTCGTAGCGACCCGCGCAGGCGCACATGTCGCTCGCAGCTACACCGGCAGCGATCCAGCCATCGGCCATAGCGCTCGCCATATTGCCAAAACCGACAAATCCAATCTTCATATCGCATAGTCCTTTCAGACACATTCCTCAAAACGAAAGGTATTGTCCCACGCCATTGTTTCGTATTGCCGACCTATTTGTGATACGGCTCGCCACGACTGATCTTGCAGGCACGGTAAATCTGCTCTAGCAGCACCACGCGCGCCAGGTTATGCGGCAAGGTAATGCGTCCAAAGCTGAGCATCTCGTCGGCTCGTGCGCGTACCTCATCACTCACGCCGTCCGAACCGCCGATTACAAAGGCAATGTCGCTGCTGCCTCGCAGCATAAGATCGTCGAGCCTCGCCGAGAGCTCCTCACTCGAACGCTCCTTGCCCTCGATAGCCAGCAGAATCACATGGGCTCTCGGCGGCAAGGCAGCAAGAATCGCCGCCCCCTCCTTGTCACGCGCGGCATCCACACCGCCCGCCTTAGCCGGGTCGATATCGGCCACCTCGCGGATATCGACCTTGGCATAGGCACCTAGGCGCTTGGTGTACTCAGCGCACGCGTCCTTCCAAAAGCGCTCCTTGAGCTTACCGACGCAAACGACGGTGTATTTCACGCGCGTCTACTCCTTCGAATCGTTTTGAACTTTGCCGGCGGTCAGCATCTGCTCGAACATAGAGGCCGACTGCGAGAAGTCGCTCGGCAGCACGACCGTCGAGGTTTTACCCGTGCGAGCAAACTCCGTCATCATCTCGGACCACTGCGTAAACATGAACAGTTGGTTGGCCTCGTCATTGCCGACACCCGTCTCCTGGATGATCTCGAGCGAATCTTTGATACCCAGCGCGATGGCCTTGCGCTGGTTGGCGATGCCCTCGCCCGCCTTTTCCATTGCCTCGGCCTCGGCGGTCGCCTCGGTGACACGTTTGATGCGGTCAGCCTCGGCGAGCTCCTGCGCAGCAGCGCGCTTGCGCTGGGCAGCGTTGATGTCGTTCATGGAGTTCTCGACCTCGGTCGGCAGCGCGATCTTGGTGATGAGTGTCGATACGAGGGTGAAGCCGTAGGCAGCCATCTGCTCGGACACGGTGGCATTAACGTCCTTGGCGATGTCATCCTTCTTGGCAAAGACCTCATCGAGCGTGTAGACAGGGATGGAAGAGCGCAGGGCATCGGTGATGAAATCGCGCATCTGGTCGACGGGCTCCTGCAGCATGTAGTAGCTCTTGTAGATGCCCGAATCTGCCGGGCCGGCGCCCATGTCATAGCTCACGTGGTACTGAGCAGAGACCTCAAGGCCGATGGTCACGTTGTCCTGGGTCTTAACGTCGATGCCAAAACCGTTTTTCATGGTGCGCAGACTCACCGTAGCGGCCTTGCGGTCGATCACGGGCACCTTCATGTGGAAGCCCGCGTTGACGATGCGGTTAAACTTGCCCAGACGTTCGATGATCACGGCATGCTGTTGTTCAACGACATAGCAGGCGTTGGGAAGCAGCAGCAACAGAATGATGATGGGAATCAAAAGGCTGGTAAGGGCGGCGATGATACCGGACAACAGCATGGTCTCTCCTCTGATAGGCACACGTTGGCATTAGGATACCCGCACGAAGCAGCTATGTGACACCAACAAGAGGACCCGTGGTCAAAAAAGGCCAAATATGAGTACTGTTACCAGTTTAGTAACAGCGTATTTGGGTCAAAATCGCCTCGTTGAACCCGAGGTCTATCGAAATTACTTCATTTTGTCTCAAGGTTGAGCCAAATTAGCGTACATCTGTTGCGTAAAATGAGCAAAAATGGCTTCATGAAATGTCTCTATTTTCATGTCAGTACTCATATTTGCCACTTTTTGACCACAGGGGCATCTACCGCGCGAAATCGATATGGCAAATCTGCCAAAAACGGCCCATAACAAAAAAGCTCCCATTGCTGGGAGCTCTTTCATTCAATGGTGCGGGCGAAAGGACTTGAACCTTCATGGGGTTGCCCCCATACGGACCTGAACCGTACGCGTCTGCCAATTCCGCCACGCCCGCGTGCAGGAATTAGAATAACGGAGCGCCATCGCGAACGCAAGAACTATTTTTGAAAAAGTTTGCAGGCATTTTCCCAAGCTGCTCGCGCGATTGCCTCAGCATCCTCGCCGGTGCGATCGACACGGTCGTTGACCAGCGTGTTTGCCGTAATGGAGATCATTGCCGGCTCGCATTCAAGACCGCGGATGGGCTCCGGAGCCATATACGGGCAATCCGTCTCGAACAAAATTCGATCGAGTGGGGTTGCCGCAAATGCCTCGCGCACGTCGTCGTTGCGCTTAAAGGTGGCCGCACCACCATAGGCGATATAGCAGCCCAGCTCCACAAAGCGCTCCATCGTGGCGCGGTCCTCGCCAAAGCAGTGCAGCACACAACCGGCCTGAGGCACACCCACCTCGCGCAGCACGTTGTACGCATCAACGTGCGAGGTGCGCTCCCCATCCGAGTCCTCGTGCCGCAAGTGCAGCTCCACCGGCACTTTGCGGCGTACGGCAACTTCGAGCTGACGTGCCATGCAATCAACCTGCACGCTGTGGGGCGCCGGCGCGATGTCGTCATCGTAATCCATGTGGTAGTCCAGACCGATCTCGCCGATACCAGCGCACAAAGGGTCATCGAGTGCGGCAACGACCTGTGCGTGAACGTCGTCGGTATAGTCCGGCGCGCCATACGGATGCACGCCGGCAAGATACTTGATCTGCGGGATATCCTGCATCGGCAGAATTTCGCGCACGAGCCAGTCGCTATAGTCCGCCACGCTGCGTTTGTCAGCGATGGGGTCGAACATCGTCACCAACAGGTCGACGCCCGCGGCTTTGGCGCGCACGAGCGTCTCGGGCACTTCTTTGCCCCAAAACGAAAGCAGATGCGCATGCGTGTCGGCAAGCGGTGCCAAGGGCACGGGGCAGGCGACCGTCTTCTTTTTCTTGGTAAACGTCACGCGCGCGGCATTAGGCATCATGGATTAGCTCCTGGGCCAGGCGGACAAAGTCGGCAACATCAAGCGTCTCGGCGCGCGTGGTGGGTGCGATACCGCAAGCCTCAAAAGCGGCATCGAGCACGTCCTTGGCAAAGCCGTTGGCGCTCATGGAATTGCGGATGGTCTTACGGCGCTGGGCAAATGCAGCGTCAATCACGCGGGCCACAAACTCGCGATCGAGTCCTTCGGGCACCACGCCGTCAACACGGTCGATACGCACGACGGCCGAGTCCACGTGCGGCGCCGGCATAAAGCAGCGCGGCGGCACCTCAAAGCGGCCCGTCACCTGCGCATACAGGCCGAGCTTTGCCGTATAGCCGCCATAGGTCTTGTTACCCGGCACTGCGGCAATGCGATCGGCAACCTCCTTTTGAACCATGACGACGGCGCGCTTGAGCGCGGGCATCGTCTGGAAGAACTGCAGGATGATCGTCGCCGCCACGTTATAGGGCAGGTTCGCAACAAATACCGTTGGCTCACCGCCCGCAGCCTGCTCAATCTGCCCCGGCGTCACCTTGAGCGCGTCGCCCATGATAAAGCGGAAGTTGGCATAGTCGGCGGCATGGGCATCGAGCACCGGCTCGAGCTCGGGGTCGGCCTCGATCGACGTGACGCACGCCGCCTCCTGCAGCAGCGCAAGCGTGAGCGTACCAACGCCCGGACCCACCTCGAGTACGCGCTCGTCACCTGCAAGCTCGGCAAGCTCGCAGATACGCTCGATCACATGATTGTCGACTAGAAAGTTCTGGCCCAGGCGATGCTTGGTCGCAAGGCCAAACTCCTCCAGCAGCTCCCTGGTGGCCGTGGGGTTTGCCAAAGGCGAAGTTGTCATGGTTGCCTCCTTAGCATGATGGCGGCGTCTTGAAACAAAAGGGCATGGACCGTGGCGGCCATGCCCTTACAGCTAAACAGCAAATTGCCGATATGGCGCTCGCGCGGTCTCTACGCCAGACGCGGGAACAGCGGATCGCCCTTCTCGACGGGCTGACCACCAGCAAGCAAGCCCCAAGCGCAAATGCCCTTGAGGTCGTCGCTCGCGGCCTCGTCCTCGCAGGACAGGCGGCGCAGAGCCTCGGCAGAAGTCTGGGGCATGAGCGGCATCAGCAGGTGAGCGGCAATGCGGATGGCCTCGAGCAGGTTGTAGATCACAAACGCCAGCTCGTCAGCCTTGGCCTCGTCCTTGGCAAGTGCCCAAGGCTCGGAGTCCTCGATGTAGTGGTTGGCGGCGTGGATGAGCTCCATGACCTCGTCCTTGGCTCCACCGTAATCGAGCACGTCCATCTTGGCCATGTAGCGCTCGACCAGGCCATCGGCGATCTTTGCCAGCGGGTTGTCGAACGCATCGAACGACGCGGGCTTGGCGGGCGCGCAACCGTCAAAGTACTTGCCGCTCATGTTGAGCGAACGCGAGATGAGGTTGCCCCAGCTGTTGGCCAGATCGGCGTTGTAGACCTGCTCCATGCGGTCAAAGCTGATGGCACCGTCGGTGCCGGGGACGACGTCGGTCATGAAGTAGTAGCGATAGCCCTCGACGCCCAGCATGTCGATAACGTCCTGCGGAGCGATGGCGTTGCCGCGGCTCTTGGACATCTTCTCGGCCTTGCCAGTCTCGGCATTGCGCACGGTCAGGAAGCCGTGGGCAAAGACGTGCTCGGGCAGGGCCTCGCCGATGGCCATGAGCATGGCGGGCCAAATGACGCAGTGGAAGCGGATGATGTCCTTACCCACGATATGGAACTGCGCGGGCCAGCGATAGGCCAGCTCGGCACGGGCCTCGTCGGTGTCGACACCGTAGCCGACGGCCGTCATATAGTTGAGCAGCGCATCGAACCACACGTAGGTCACGTGGCCCTCGTCAAACGGGACCTGAATGCCCCAGTCAAAGCTCGTACGGCTCACGGAAAGGTCGTTAAGGCCGCCCTCGACAAAGCTGCGAACCTCGTTCATGCGGAACGCAGGCTCGACAAAGTCGGGGTGCTCGTCATAGAGCTTGAGCAACTTGTCCTGGAAGGCGGAAAGCTTAAAGAAGTAGGACTCCTCCTGCACGCGCTCAAGCGGACGGTGGCAGTCGGGGCACAGGTGCTGACCGACGCTGCCGTACTCCTCGTCGCCCTTCTGGACCTGCGTATCGGTGAAGTAGGTCTCGTCAGGCACGCAATACCAGCCGTCGTAGCTGCCCTTATACAGGTAGCCGGACTCCTTCATGCGCTCCCACAGGTACTGCACGGCATGATGTTGGCGCGGCTCGGTGGTGCGGATGAAGTCGTCGTTGGAAATCTCGAGCTTGCTCCAAAGCTCCTTGAAGTGCGGGGCCTGGCTATCGGTCCACTCCTGCGGCGTCATGTTGTGCTTGGCTGCGGCCTCGGCGACCTTCTCGCCGTGCTCGTCCATGCCGGTCAGGAACTTGACGTTATAGCCGGCGGAGCGACGATAACGGGCCTGGACGTCGGCGATGATGGTGGAATAAGCCGTGCCCAGGTGCGGATCGGCGTTGACGTAGTAGATGGGCGTCGTGATAAAGAACGAAGGCTTGCTTTGATCCATGGGGTTTGTCCTCCAGAAAAACGTTGCATACAGAGGATGATTCTAGCGCAAGGGCTGGATATCCTCCATCTATTGCATATCGAGCACCATGGCATAGACATCGCGCTTGCGGCGCGAATACTTCTGAGACAGGCGCTTGGCCACCGCAGAGGCGGGCTCCCCCTCCTCGAGCGCGGCGCGGATATCCTCGCGCAGGGCCTCGTCAGGATCAGCTGCCGCGGCGCCAACCGGCACGATACCGGCCTCCTCATCCTCGCTCGGCGGCGCGATGACCAGCGCAATCTCGCCCTTTACCTCGCCGCGAGCACGCAGCTCCTCGGCGAGCTGGGCGGCGGGCCCGCGCAAGACTTCCTCGTGCAGCTTGGTGAGTTCGCGGCAGACGGCAACCTCACGCTGGGGAAAGACCTCTGCCACGGCCTCGAGCGTCGCCACGATGCGATGTGGAGACTCGTAGAAGATGAGCGCGCCGGGCACTACGGCAAGGCGCTGCAAACGGCGCACGCGGTCGCCGTGCTTTCGGCCCAAAAAGCCCTCAAAGAAAAAATGCTCGCAGGGAATGCCGGACGAAACGAGCGCCGTGACGCAAGCGGAGGGCCCGGGGACAACTTCTACAGGCACATCGGCCTCACGCGCTGCCTCGACCAGCGCCTGGCCGGGATCGGACACGCTCGGCATGCCGGCGTCCGAGGCAAAAGCGAGGGTCTCCCCCGCCAGCAGACGGTCGACCAGGCCGGCGGCGCGGCTGGCGATCACATTCTCGTCGCAACGGACAAGCGGTTTGGAAATGCCCAGGTGCATCAGCAGCTTTGACGTCACACGCGTGTCTTCGCAGCAGATGACATCGGCAGCGGCAAAGGCTTCGCCAACGCGCGGGGACAGGTCGCCCAGGTTGCCGATGGGCGTGCCGACCACATAGAGTTTGCCCGTATGGGCGCTGTTTTGCGTCATATCAACCTATTCAATCATGCCGCGCTCGAGCGTACCGAGCGCCGCGCGGGCGTCCCATGCTGCAATGCGCTTCTCGGTCTTCCACGTTTGGAAGAACCAACCGGCAGCCGGCGCAAACGAAGCCAGCTGGTTGGCGATAAACACGCGCTCGTAGGCATTGCGGCCCTCAGGCGTAACCGACGAGTTGGCAAAGATCGCCGCGCCCGACCATTCGCCCACCAGCACGGGGAACCCAGTCGAAATCGCTTCTTTGAGCTCGCGCTTGTTACGCGAAATCGCCGTCGTCAGCCCGCGGGGGCTCGTGATGTCGAGCGCATGCTCGTCGCGGTAATGGTACAAGTGAAGGTCCATGTAGACGTTCTTGTACTTGGCGCCGCGCATAAAATGCTTCCACTCGCTGGGATGCCCCGACGACGAGAAGACGACGATCTTATCCTCGGGCATATACGAACGGACGAGCTCGTAGGCATCGCGATAGAAATTGCGCAGGTAGTGGGCCGGAATGCCATCCGTCATGGTAAAGAGGCTCTTGCGGACGCTCATCTGCGGCGTGTCCAGCAGCTCAATGCCCAGCAGGCTCTCGGCCTCGCCGTAGCGATCGGCCAGGCGCTCGAGCACGTCGAGTGCGACATGACGGCCATTGGTGGACGAATGCCACTCGGCAACAGCCTCTGGCGTAGTGGGCGAATCGTTGGAATCGCCCTGGCCACCGGGCACCGTTGCCAGGTCGAGCAGCACGCGGATGTCGTACTTGGCAGCCCACTCAATCGCACGGTCGATGTAGTCGACAACCGAGATGTAGGACGCATCGGACTCCTGCGAGCCAAAAGCATACCAGGGCACCGGCAGACGCACGGCGTTGAGGCCGATCTGCGCCATGCGACGGAAATCGTCCTCGCTCACAAACGTCTCGTAATGACGGCGCATGCGCTCGTTATAGGCGGCGGTGCCCATGGCCTCCTGCAGCTCGGCCGCGTTGGATGCACCGGTCGCCGCGTATAGCGACGGGGTCACCCAAGGCTCGGGAATAAACCAGCCAGAGAGATTAACGCCGAGTATCCTCTCCATCACTGCCCCCTTCGAATCGTGCAGGTCGAGCCTGCATCGTATTGCATAGGAAAAGTATCGTTTTGAGTATACCCGCGCGTGCGGACAGACGACCGAACGGTCTGTAAAGTGGCGCAAAAGCGGGAG
>CABUZF010000037.1 GCA_902495985.1 uncultured Collinsella sp. | reverse complement strand
GTGTAGGCGCACGCGTCATCGCTCGGCGTGCGGGTGAAGCCGGCGTCGCCGGACTGGTCGGCGAGGGGAGAGCGCGGGTAGCGCAGGTAGACCTCGTTGGGGTTGCCCTTCGCGATGCCGTGGTTGCACGCGCTGTTGAGCGGAGCGTTGTACACGGCGACCGCGCGGGCGCCCGCGGTGAAGGCGTCGGCCCCGCCGAGCGCGGCGATCAGGTCGCCGGTACGCACGGTGAAGGAGCACCCCTCGACCGAGACCTTGCACTGTGAAGTAATGTCCGCCCACCCTTTAACCGGCGTCGAGCTGGCGTTACCGCCCTCACATGCGACGGCGTCGAAGCCGCCCTCGGCGCCCGCCGCCACGTACACGCGCATGCTCGCGGCGACCTTGGAGGGGTCGAGCCCCGCGCTCATGGTGTCGACGAACTGCACCGTATAGGTGTCGTAGGCGGTGAGCCCGGCCGGGACCGTGGCAGAGAGGCGCCAGTACAGGTCGTCGGCGACCGTGGCGTCGGCGGCCTTCTGCCAGGCGGCGGTGCTGTCCTCCAGCACGTGCTTGGCGACCTTCGTAGTCGCCGCCTTGGGCTTGACGGTGACGGCGCTGCCGCCCACCAGGGCCATGATCGGCGCGGTGCCGGCCTCGCCCCGGGCGATGGCGTCGTCGTCGGCGACGATGAGCCAGTAGCCGCAGGGCAGCTCGGCCGCCGTGCCCGCGTTAAGGGCCACGGAAGTTGCGTCGGCATTGCAAATCGCGCGGGCAAGCTTTGCCGTCAGCGCGGTCGTCATATGCCCGTCGGCATTCATCCATTCGGCAGTCTCTTGCGCCGCCGATGCCGAGCCATCAAGCCCCGCATCATGAAGCACGGGAAGAACGGCTTGACGAACCGCGCCATTCGCCCACGTTACGTCAGTTGCAATTTTATGGCCAGCATCGTCATCATCGATAACTGTCGCCGAAAAGAGCTGGTACGCGTCATACCGCGTCGCGACTGTACCGTCCACCGTAATGGCACCGGTGTCGGCAGCACGAGCCGTCCTGGGCAGCATCGCAAAAGAGAACATAGCGACCGTAGCTATCGTCGCGACGGCCAACAAGCGGCACCAAAGCCTACTCACGGCGACCACCTCGATCTTGATCGCGATGGCGGTGAGCATGCATCCATGTCGCGGCAAAGCACAGCAGCGAAGCGCCAGCCAGATACGTCATAGTCAAGCCGGCACCGCCTGCCTCGGGAAGCGTGGTCGAGTATCTGTTGGTAAAAGTCGGCGGGGTCGAAGAGCCATTGTTGTAGGTGACGGTGGCGACGAGATTCCTCTCACCGTTGTCCACCTTAACCGTGACCTTGTGCTGGGTCCTGTCGTAGGTGATGTGGTCCTTGACGTTGTTCTCGGCGCCCTCGGGGACGACCTCAGAGATGGTATAAGTATAGGTATCGGCCTTGTTGTAGTCGACGTTGAAGGAGACGTTGCCCATGGCATCGTTGGTCACCGTTTGGAGCACCCTGTCCTTGTCATCCTTGAGCGCGAACGAGAACTGACCTTCCTTGAACGTTCCGCCTGCGAGCACCTTCTCTGCGTTAATAACCGCCTTGCCCGTCATGCGGTTGTCGTAGACCCAGATCTCGTCCTTCTTTGTATCGTCGATGATCTCCGCACCGTCGACGATGTCCTTTGCCTTAGTTAGCGCAGCCTGATAATCCTTGTCGCTCGCGCTGCCCTTGAGCATGATCCACGTGGGATCGGCCTTGGCATAGCCAACAGGCGCCTTAGTCTCCACGAGCTGATAGAGCACGCAATTACTCATCTTCTTGTCGCTTGTGCCGAACGAGATTTTGCCGTTGGCGTCGGTGGGGACGTCGATCGCGGCCTCGTCAAACGGCGTTCTGGCGTTCTCTACATTTCCGTCATCCGCAACCTGGCCCATATCCACGCTGTAGAGTGTGAACTTCGCCCCCTCGAGCGTCGCGCCGACCTGCTGGGCGTCGTACTTGGTCATCGTGATGCTGTAGCCGTTGCCGCCCGCGTTGGCGGACGCATTTTGAATCTTCCATTTTTGCTCGTCGACCGCCGAACCCTCCGTCACCCCCGCAAGCTCGGCGGTGTTGGAAAGGGACACCTCTTCGCCGGGGTTTCCGGTCGGGATAACCTCATACTCGACCTTGAGGTATTTCCCGTCGGGCACCTCAAGAGTCAACTTCGTACGCGAGCCAGATTCATCCTTGACTTGCTCCATCTTCGACGAATAGTCCTTATCAGCCAGCGGTGACCAGGCACCATTCACCTGCTCATAGACCTTAAACGTCGACGGCACCAGCGCGCACTTGGCATCCATGGTATCGACGAGCTCAAGGAAGTCGGTGCCATTTTTAAGGGCAACGGCAGACTCGTTAACAAGAATGGTGTATTTGATGCGATTGCTATTGGCAACCTGCTCGCCGGACTTTTTGATGACGTTGTTCTTAATGATGACGTCACCTTTACCGGAATCGAACTTTTTAACTCCTGACCCCGCGCTGGCCTTGTTGGTAAACTTCACCTCGTTTGTGGAGGTATCGAGCTCACCGCGCTTGACCGCCGTCTTGTACGTGAGCTTTGCGTAGCCGGCATAGCTTTCAAGCTCAGTCGTGGGGATGGAGAAGGTGACCGTATTGCCGTTGCGGCTGACGTTGTCGGCGGCGAGCGTCCGACCCGCAACGACCTCCTTGGCCTCGCCTCCGCGATGAAGCCCCGTATGTTTATCATAGGGGTTCTGCACGAGCGTATACTTTGCGGAATTCGCAACATAGCTCATACCATCCGGAAGGCTATCAACGATATTCAGCGGTTTCCCGCCCAGCTTTCCAGCTCCATAGTATTCGAACTCGCCATTTGCGCCCTTATTACCCTTTTGGCGGTTTGCATACACCGTCCAGTCGACGATCCAGGCGCCCTTCTCATCCGAGCCGTCAACGGTATGCCAATCGAAGTTCTCAACCCAAGACACCTTCGACTCCGCTTCCGGCTTCTCGACCGCGGGCATCGTTTCTCGGTTGACAACGTACTTGATGGGTTCGGTGAACGGCCACTGTAGTCTCAGGCCCGGCGCTTCGACCGCTGCGAAGTTTGAGTACCAGCCCGACAGCGCTTCTGATGTGGTGTCGTAGGTGATAACGGCGTAGTCCTCGTTCTCGAGAGCGGCTTTCACGTTGTCGGTAACGATGATTTTGAGGTCGTAGTTTTTCTTTGTTTCATTACCCGGATAGCTGGTCGTTGGTCTCCAGTCGGTGCCCGGAACCAGCTCGGTATTGCCGATTTTAATGGTAATGGAGCTTTCGTCGACACCAAGTTTCTGCGACCATGCCGACTGAAACGTGTCCTTCACCGTCACCTCGCCTGGATGGGCCGCATTGACGATCGCCTTCAGCGCGACCTTCGTCTCCCACGTCGCCCTGCCCGTCGACGCCGCCTCATCGTATCTCACGAGCCTCTTGGTGATCGGCACAACACCCGTCAGCTGCGGCGTGAAACTGCCATCATCCGTACCGGAAACGGAACCTTTGCGCTCGATGGTCGCGCTGTTGCGCACGGTGTCGTACGAGTTCGTATCGTTCATCTTGGTGTGATAAACGATGCAGTAGGTGGCATATTTATCGTTAAGGTTGTCCGGGAACGTATAGGAAAAGGTATCTTTCGACGAATCAAGAGCACGCTCGTAGATCTTGACTCCATCCGATTCTGACGTACCTTTGTAAACCGTGTAACTCCCCGTATACGTTTGTTTAGCGTCCAACTTATCGGTGAACTTGTAGCCACTCATGTCAGCCTTGAGCTCGCCTTGGTTGAGTTTGACTGTCCATGCGATGTCGGACGGGGTGCCCTTGCCCGTCTTCTGAATCATGTCATAACGGAAGCTGCTGGGTGCGACGCCCTCAATCTTGCCGCTAGGACGATCGCCGACGCCCCACTCCCAGGCTGCTGTGTTTTTGGATGCAGGTTGATTGTGGATGAACTCTCCGTTTTTCGCGGAGATATCTCTCTTCAGCTTGGTTTCATACGTAATCGTATGGACACCTTGGGGAAGGCTGCCCAAGTTCTCGATGGTCGCGGTCTGACCTTCGATTTTTGGCTGCGATCCAATCGTCTTGTTATCGAGCTTAAAGCTGTCTTTCACAAATTCGAAGTTGGCGCCCAGCGTATCGGTGAACTTGACGTTCGTGGCATATGACTCGACGGTGAGTTTAACGGTCCAGGTCACCTTGGCCACGCCGTCGGCGCCCTGGGAGAAGGCCTCCGACTTCTCCCCCGTGACATTGCCGTCCTTGGTGGGGATATTGATCGTTCCCATACCGGGGAACACGACAGATGCGTTGCCACCAGAACCGACATCCTTGTTTTTAAGCTGGAACGAGAAGTTCGCCGCGACATGAACGTCTGCGGGATTGGACGAGAGCCACGCCTCGTCAAACGTAAAGATAACCTTGTTGCCCTTGATCTTCCATGTGCCAGCCTTGGCGGCGGTAGCCTCCGGACCCTCCATGAGGTCGCCACCGTCGTTATCGTCGACGACAATGGTATCGAGAAACTCATAGACAGCGATGTTATTCCCGGGCTTAGGCTCCTTGCCGGTGTTGAACATTGCCGAGAAAGCTCCATAGAGCTTCGAAGTAGACGTTACAGCGCTATCGAGCTTTTGAGTATGGCTCTTGTCGGTAAACAGCCCAACCGTAACGCCCGCCGTCGTCCCATCAATCACAATCGGCGTCGGCGTGCTCACGTCCTCGGCGCGCACGGGGGCTGCGCCGTGAAAAACTGCGGCGGTGAGGCTAATTAGAATAAAGATCAGGGCCGCCATACCCAGCGACCGTGAGCGGTGTGCGTCCATAGTTGTCCCCTAATTCCTACAACACAGTGTGGAATACGGCGAATCGTCGGATCGAACACAAGCCCCAACATCAACGAGAACCTACCTAGCGCATTGCAAGAACCCATTGGGGAGCACCTTCTAAGACGGTTCGTCTATGCCACAATGCATAAAATAATATATAGATACCAATCATGTAAACCGCAGGTCAATAGGTCTTTTAATTTAATACCAGTTGATATTTATCTGTTAACAGTTTTGCATCATACCGGCTATATTCAGTGGAATTATGTATATGTTTAAACAACTTAACTTTGGCTGGAAAGCCGATTGGGGGGATAGCCGCCCCAGCTGTGGTGCAAACGAACCCGTCCCCTTACACCAAAGAAAGGGCGCCGACCATTGCGGTCGACGCCCTTTCTCGTTAGACGTTATAAAGCCCAGCGCTTATTTGTTGACCTGGCCGGCGCGGACGGCAGCCTTCTTGCGGTCGGTGGCGTTGAGCAGACGCTTGCGCAGACGAATGTTCTTGGGAGTAATCTCGACCAGCTCATCGTCGGCGATGTACTCCAGCGCCTCCTCCAGCGAGAAGGTGCGAGGCGGCACCAGCTGGACGGAAATATCGGAGGTCGAGGAACGCTGGTTGCCCAGGTTCTTGGTACGGGCGATGTTGACGACCATGTCGCCGGCCTTGCTGCGCTCGCCCACAATCATGCCCTCGTAGCACTCGGTACCCGGCTCAACAAACAGCTGGCCGCGCTCCTGCAGCGTACCCAGAGCGTAGGCAACGGCCTTCTCGGTGGTCATGGAAATCATGGCGCCGTTCTGGCGGTTGCCGATCTCGCCGGCGTAAGGACCATACTCCAGGAAGGTGTGGTAGAACACGCCCTCGCCGTGAGTGACGTTCATGATGCGGTTCTTAAGGCCCATGATGCCGCGGGTCGGGATCTTAAACTCGAGGTGCGTCACGATGCCCGAGGTATCCATGCTCGTCATGATGCCGCCGGAGGTACCGAAGACCTCAACGACCTTGCCCGAGTACTCGTCCGGACACTCGACGACGGCCTGCTCGACGGGCTCCATCTTGTTGCCGTTCTCGTCCTTCTTAAACAGAACGCGGGGACGGCCGACTTGGAACTCAAAGCCCTCGCGGCGCATGGACTCCATCAGAACAGACAGGTGCAGAATGCCGCGGCCCGAGACCTCGACGCCGCTCTTGTCCTCGAGCTCCTCGATCTTCATGGTCACGTTGTTCTCGGCCTCGTTGAACAGGCGCTCCTTAAGCTGACGGGCGCCCACGATGTCGCCGTCGCGACCGACGAGCGGGGAGGTCGAAGCCTCAAAGACGATGGACAGGGTCGGCGGGTCGATCTCGATGGGCTCGAGCTCGACGGGGTTCTCGGGATCGGTGTAGACATCGCCGATATCGGTGCGGTCGATACCCACGACAGCGGCGATGTCGCCGGCGCCGACTTCCTGGCACTCGGTGCGGCCCAGGTAGTCGAAGGTAAAGAGCTGCTTGACGGTAGCGGTGGCGCTGGAGCCGTCGTTCTTGACAACCAGGATCTGATCGCCCTGGTGGATGGTGCCGGAGTACACGCGACCGATGCCGATACGGCCAACAAAGTTGGAGTGGTCGATAGTCACGCATTGCATGGCCAGCGGGGCGTTCTCGTCAACCTCGGGCGCGGGCATATCGTCGATGATCATGTCGAGCAGCGGGTACATGTCCATATTGCCGTCGTTGGGGTCAAGGCGGGCAAAGCCATTCATAGCGCTGGCGTAGACCACGTGCTCCATGGCGAACTCAAGCTGGTCGTCGGTGGCGCCCAGGTCGGCCATGAGGTCCAGGCAGTCGTTGTAGGCCTTCTCGGGGTTAGCACCCGGACGGTCGATCTTGTTGATGACGATCATGATTTTAAGGCCGGTGTCGATAGCGTGACGCAGCACGAAGCGGGTCTGGGGCATGGGGCCCTCAAAAGCGTCGACCAGCAGCAGGGCGCCGTCGGCCATACGCAGCACGCGCTCGACCTCGCCGCCAAAGTCAGCGTGGCCCGGGGTGTCGATGACGTTGATCTTAACGTCCTTGTACTCGATAGAGATGTTCTTGGCGAGAATCGTGATGCCGCGCTCGCGCTCCTGGTCGTTAGAATCCAGGACGCGGTCCTCGACCTGCTGGTTGGCACGGAAGGCGTCCGTGGCACGCAGGAGCTTGTCGACCATCGTCGTCTTGCCGTGGTCGACGTGGGCGATGATGGCGATGTTCCTCAGATTGTCTACGCGCATGTAGTTCCCCTATCTTCTATCCATATACAAACGGCACGCGTATGCGGCCCGCCCAGCGATACAACGCTCAGCGGGAATATTGAGCCTTTTACCGAAAACTCGTTTATTTTAGCGATTTTAGATGAGAGGGGTTTCCTCACCTGCAGGTTCAGGGTCGCTCCACATAAAACCATCGCCGGCGCCCATGCCCTCATACAGCACATATGCCGAAAAACCACTCTCGAGCGTGGTTTCGAAGAAGCTCACGAGCAGAGCGTCGTGATAGCCGCCGTCAATCTCGACGCAGCCGGTGTAGCCGATGGCATATCGGGCGATACGGCCCAGGCCCTCGTCCTTAAGACCCATCTTGTGCTCGGAGATAAAGTTGGTGGCCGCCTCCAGGCACGCCTCTTCGCCGTCCTCGTCGAGCGCCGCCAGATATCGGTTGGAAGCAGCGTCCTCAATCGCCACAACTACGCCCGGATTCTCGCCGGCGGCAAGGTCGTCCAAGAACGCACCAATCAGGTCACACACCATGGCGTCGAGCTCGGCGGAGACGTTACCGGCGTCCTGCATATCCTGTGCCATCTTTAGACCTTCCCATCGAGTCTGGCGTCGTTACAGTTCTTGTGCCTCGGCGGCGATCTTGGCGGCGGCGTCGCGGGCGCGCATCATATCCATCGCGCGCTTGTCGAGCACCTTGATCTGACTGGTCAGCATGACCGCATCGACCACGCCCCAGATCACGAGGCCCGTAGAGATCGAAAACCCAAGCGCACCAACTGTACCACGAAGGCGCGAGCAGATTGCCGCGACAAGGACGGAGACGACAACCATCTTGATAAACGAGCCGCGGCGCTCGCGAAGCGTGCGGGCCTGCGTCACATAGGCAATGCGAGCCGCCTCAGAAGCCTCCGAGCGCATCTGGGCCTCGCGCGCAATGGCCGCCGCCTCAGCCGACATACCGCCGGCCATCAGCGAACGCTCCGCAACCTGGACGCCCCGCATTTAGAAGTCATCGGGGGAGAGCGTATGGACGAACTCGTCGAACTTCTCGAACTCCTGCTCGTCGTCAACTTCCTCGGCATGGGCAGAAACGGTGCCCAGGCGATTCATGATGTCGTCCTCCACAAACATGGGGGCATTGCTGCGCACGGCAAGGGCAATGGCATCACTGGGGCGGGCGTCGATCTTGCGCTCGTCACCATCGGCCAGCACGACAATCGTCGCGTAGAACACCGGCGGCTCGGCGCGAACGATCTCGATGCGCTCGAGCTTGGCGCCCAGGGCGCCAACAGTATCGAGCAACAGGTCATGGGTAATCGGGCGATCGGCGCGGCCGCTATCGATGCCGCGGCTAATGGCAGCAGCTTCAAACGAACCAGTCTGAATGGAAAGGGAACGCAGTGGCGCGGGCGAATCCGATTTGCTGCAGCGCTCGCGAAGCACGATAAGCGATGGCACGGGACCGGCGGCCATGACGATAGTCTCTATGTCGACACGAACCATGGAACACCTCCGGTACGTAGCGGTTAACACACGGCAGCCCGCCGCATTGAATAGCTATACTACCCAATCTTTCGCACAGCACACAAAACCAAAATGAGATTTATCGCAGACAAGAAAAAAGCCCCGAGGCAACGCCCCAGGGCTCTTCACAGTTTTGATGGTGGACCTGACAAGATTCGAACTTGTGACCTCCCGGTTATCAGCCGGACGCTCTAACC
>CABUZF010000036.1 GCA_902495985.1 uncultured Collinsella sp. | reverse complement strand
CTGGTGCCGCTTCTGACACCGTGGTCGAAGCCTCCCAGCAGGCAGCCCTTGCCTTTGAGCAGGCCATGTACAAGTTCGAGACGCACCGCGCGCTCGCCGTGTGCGACGACTACCTGCGCGCTGCCAACAAGCGCTGGAGCGATGCCTCCAAGGCCGCCAACAAGCTCGAGAGTAACGAGGCAAACGCCGCCATGACGCAGGCCCTCGTCGACGCCTTTACCGAGCTGCGCGTGGCGACCGTCCTGATGCACGGTATCGTCCCGGCCGGCTGCGAGCTCATCTGTGAGTACTTCGACGTTAACCCGGTCGCCTTCTTTAGCTGGGACAACATCTTTGCCTCCACGGACGAGTTTGTGGAGAGCTTGGGCGAGAAGCCCGGTGAGCACCGCGTGAAGCCGCTGCCCCCGCGCTTCGACTTCTTCAGCAAGCACGAGAGCCAGTACTAAAGCACGCCAGCAGCGGCGTGCCCGGAAAGTAGTCAATTTGGAACGGGAAGGAAAGACGGATGTCCAAGCCGCGTCGTCGTAAGCAGAAAAAGCAGGTCAAGGCCGAGCTCAAGCTCAGGCAGTTTGCTGCTACCGAGCTTTCCGACCAGCTTGCCGCCCTTCCCTGCGCCGCCGACCTGCCGCGCTTTATGGTCGACACGGTCGCCGGCGCCTATGCGCCCGCCGATGCCAAGCTCATGATCGAGGGCTTCGGCGCCGCGGCCACACGCCCGGTCACGCTGCGCGCCAACACGCTCAAGGCGACCGCCGAGGACATCGCTGCGGCGCTCGGTGCCGCCGGCATCGCCCACAACCCCGTCGCCTGGTACCCAGACGCCTTTATCCTGCCCGAGGCCCAGGTTTCCGATCTGTGGGATCTCGACATCTACCGCGACGGCAAGATCTACCTGCAGAGCCTGTCATCCATGATGCCGCCGTTGGTCCTGGGCGCCCAGGCAGGCGAGGACATCCTGGACATGTGCGCAGCCCCCGGCGGCAAGACGACGCAGATCGCCGCCCTCACCCAGGGACAGGCGCACCTCACCGCCTGTGAGATGAGCATTCCCCGCGCCGAAAAGCTTGAGTCGAACCTCCATCGCCAGGGTGCCAAAAACGTGCCCGTCATGCGCATCGACGCACGCGAGCTCGACGAGTTCTTCCGCTTTGACCGCATCCTGCTCGACGCTCCCTGCACCGGCACGGGCACCGTCATCAGCGGCAACGAGAAAAGTCTGCGCGGGCTCACCGAGCAGCTGCTTTGCAAGTGCGCTCGCTCGCAGCGCGCGCTTCTGGACCGCGCCATGGGTGCCCTCAAACCGGGCGGCACGCTCGTCTATTCGACTTGTTCGATCTTGCCGCAGGAAAACGAGGACGCCCTGCAAGAGGCCCTCGACAAGCACATGGACTGCGAGCTTATCCCCCTCGACGGCACGCCGAGCGAAAGCGAAGCGCACCGTGCCCAGGAAGCTGGCGAAGAGCCACGCGTCGAGAGCAACGCCCTCACCGAGGCCATCGCTGCCGGCCATGTCTCGGCCATCGCCAACGGTATGCCCGGCACGCTGACCATTCCGCCTAGCCGCGATTTTGAGGGCTTCTACATTGCCCTGATCCGAAAACGCAGCTAGCGCACGGATCCAAAACTCAACAAGCTATCTCCGTGCGCGTTTGCCCTGCTGGTCGCGATGCTGTTTAAGCATCGCGCGCTCCTTGCGTTCGGCCCTTTTGCCCTTAATGGCCGTGACCACAAAGTAGATGACCGCGGCGGCAACGATTGCGCCCACACACAGGCCAATCGAGCCAAACATTGCTGTCAATTCCATACCGCGTCACCTCTCTTTTAAACGGGACTTTCAAGATAGTACCTCGATCCCCGCCACCACAGCTCCTTCACGTTCGCCTGTCCTTCGGTCTAACGGATGGCGCGGCGGGGAAAAATCAACTCGTCAAACGATTTGGCATTCGCAATTCCGGCTGCATCGCGCCGGCCGTCATCACATAGAATCGAGTCTCCATGGATACCCTCAACGATCTAAATGAGCGCGTCGACGCCTTCGTCGGCACCAGCTCCTTCGACACGCCTGCCGCGGCAAACGACCAAGCTCCCATCGATGTACCCGCCGAGGTTCACGAGGACATCGTCGCCTCGGTCGATTTCTCCGAGGTCGAGCTCGCAGACGAGTTCACCGAGCCTCAGGTAGCCGTGACCCCCAACGGCCTGCTCCCCATGGAGCCCCTGCCCATCGACGGACGTTTGCGCAAGGCGGCCCTTCGCATGCCCGACGAGATCGAGGAGGCCAGCGGCTTTACGCTCTTCGGCCGACGCATCAAGTCGCTCATTTACACCACCGACGTCGCGGTTATCCGCAACTCCAACGCCGATGCCGTCTTTGCAGTCTACCCTTTCACGCCGCAGCCCGCCATTACGCAAGCGCTGCTGACCGTCGCCGAGTGCCCGGTCTTTGTAGGCGTGGGCGGCGGAACTACGACCGGTAAGCGCTCCGTGCAGATGGCAGCCGTCTCCGAGATGCAGGGCGCGGCGGGCTGCGTGGTCAACTCCCCCGCTACTGCCGAGATGGTCGAGCACATCACCAACATCGCCGACATCCCCGTCATCGCCACGGTCGTTCGCTGCGACGACGATGCCCACGCCAAGGTGCGCGCTGGAGCCAAGATCCTCAACATCGCAGCCGGCAAGAACACGCCCCAGGTCCTACGCGAGCTGCGCGAGCACTATCCCAACCTGCCGCTTATCGCGCCGGGCGGCAAGACGCCCGAGAGCATCCGTGAAACCATCGCCGCCGGCGCCAACGCCATCATCTGGACGCCGCCTTCGGCCCAGCAGCTACAGACCGACATGATGCAGCGTTATCGCAAGATGAAGGAAGACGCCACACCTGTCATCTCGCGCGACGACGTGCCCATTATCGACCAGGTCGCCGCCGCCGAAGTCAGCCAGGTCGAGAACATGAATCCCGACGTGCCGATTCCCGACGAAGTCATCGAGCGCGTCGCTTCGATCCACGAGCGCGTCGAAGAGCATCGCGCCAACCGCGGCCTCAAGCCGTCACTGCACGGCTTCTTCTTCCGCGGAAAGAAACGCTAATCGTAACAGCAAGGCCCGCCCCACAAACGTGAGGCGGGCCGTTTTCGTTTGAGCAATCATGCAGCGACGCGATGGGGCAAATTAATCCACGCGCTTGTCGCCCATAAAGAAGAGCGCCACCGTACCAGGTCCGGTATGCGAGCCAATCAGAGTACCGATGTCATTGATCTCAATCTTGCCTTTAAGCTGCGGAACCTGTTCCTCAATCAGCGCCGCAACTGCCTCGGCATCCTCGCGGCACGCCGAGTGCGACATGATGCACTTACCCGAATAATCCGCACCGTCCAGCACGTGTGCCATCATGGTCTTAGCCATCTCGGAAATCGCTCGCTTCTTAGTGCGAATCTTCTCACGTGGCGACAGCTTACCTTCGCAATCGACCGTCATAAGCGGGCAAATCTTGAGCGCCGTGCCGATGATCGCGCTCGCGGCCGAAATGCGACCGCCGCGCAGGTAGCTCGACAGATCGGTCGAGAAGAACCAGTGGTGCAGGTTGAGTTTATGCTCCTCAATCCAAGCGGCCGTCTCGTCGAGCGAAGCACCGCTATCGCGAACGTCGGCGGCACACTCCACCAGCAGGCCAAAGCCCGAAGACGCCGCCAGCGAATCGATGACGCGCACCTTGCCGCCCTCGGGATAGCGATCCGCAAGCATCTGCGCCGCGACGCAGGCCGATCCATACGTGCCCGAAATACCCGACGACAACGTCAGGTGCAGCACGTCTTTGCCCTCGGCAACAAACGGCTCCCAAAACTCCTCGTACTCACCAACACTCACCTGAGATGTCTTGGGCATGGCGCCCGCGGCAATCTGGGCAAAAAACTCGTCCGGCGTAATCGACTGATACAGATCGTCCGTATAGACAACATCGTCGATCTCGTAATGAAAACACACGACAGGGATATTGCGCGACGCAAAGAACTCACGGGTTCGATCGGCGGCGGATTCACAGGTCAGGACAAAATCACTCATATGAGGCTCCTTACTCATTGCTGCGCAAATTATCGCACAGTGAGCCTACATGCGGTACATATGTCCACTATTTACCAAATCGAACCAAAAATAGTGAACATCTTTACCACCATCGTCTCCACCGACCCGACGCATAAATATCTGAGAAAACACCCTCTGTCGTCTCCACCCGACCAACACATCTACCTTCACTAAATCGATTTACCAAACCGTTCAGCCGACAATTCAGCCGCTGGCGCAAAATCGAAACAAAAGCGGCGCATACTGGTAAACGTTTGACGCTGTTTATCAGTTTTACCAGCCCCATCGGAAGGTGTTTCATGGTCGCATTCGATCGCAACCCGCAAGACTTCAAGTATCTGCGCCTGCTGTCGAGACAGTTCCCCACCGAACAATCCGCATTTACCGAAATTATCAACCTCTCGGCCATCCTCAACCTACCCAAGGGCACCGAGCATTTTATGAGCGACGTGCATGGTGAGTACGAAGCCTTTATGCACATCCTCAACAACTGCTCGGGCGTCGTGCGCGAGCATGTCGACGAAATCTTTGGCGACACGCTCTCCTTTGACGAAAAGGGCGAGCTGTGTACGCTCATCTACTACCCGCGCGAGAAGATCGACCTGGTCCGCAGCCGGCGCGAGGACTCGCCAACCTGGTACAAGACGATGCTTGACCAGCTCATCATGGTCGCTCGCTCACTTTCAAGCCGCTACACGCGCTCCAAGGTGCGTAAGGCCATCCCGCGCGACTACGCCTACATCATCGACGAGTTGTTGCACACGCACCCGGACGAGAACAACTATCGCGTGCGCTATCACGAGCGCATCGTGGAGTCCATCCTAGAGACCGCCAGCGCCGACGACTTTATCGAGTCGCTCGCCTCGCTCATCAAGCGCCTGGCCGTCGACCACTTGCACCTGGTGGGCGACATCTTCGACCGCGGCGGCGGCGCGGCCAAAATTATGGACCGTCTGCTCACCTACCATTCACTCGACATCCAGTGGGGCAACCACGACCTGCTGTGGATGGGCGCTGCGGCCGGTGAGCCCGCCTGCATCGCCACGGTGTTGCGCAACAACCTACGCTACGACAACTACGAGATCCTGGAGAACGACTACGGCATCTCGCTGCGTGAGCTTGTCGCCTTTGCCGATGCCACCTACACCGCCGGTGAGTCCATCACCCCGCTGATCAAGGCCATCAACGTGCTGCTCTTTAAGCTCGAGGGCCAGATTATCCAGCGCCACCCCGAGTTCGATATGACCGACCGCCTGCTACTCGACAAGATCGACCACGACACCGGCACGGTCACGCTCGCCGACGGCAGCGTGTGGCCGCTCACGACCAACGACTTCCCCACCGTCGACCCGGCGGACCCCTACACGCTCACGTCTCAGGAGCAGCACATCATCGACAAGCTCGTGTCCGAGTTTGTAACCGCCGATCACCTGCATCGCCATATCGATTTCCTCTACACCCACGGCTCGATGTACAAGGTCGCCAACGGCAACCTGCTCTTCCACGGCTGCGTTCCGCTCAACGAAGACGGCACCTTTAGCAGCATGAACTGCCTGGGCACCTGGCACGCTGGCCGCGATTATCTCGATTTTTGCGACCACATCGCCCGCCGCGCGTGGCGCGTGGGCGACCGCGATGCCCTCGACTGGATGTGGTACCTGTGGATTGGCTTCAATTCACCCGCCAGCGGACGCCTGGTGCGTACCTTTGAGCGCGCCTATATCGCCGATAAGAGCACCTGGGTCGAGCCGATGGACCCGTACTTTACGCTTACCAAGTCGCCCTCGGTCTGCGATGATATCATGCGCGAGTTTGGCGTCGCGCCCATGGCATGCTCGCCGACCGGCCACATCATCAACGGCCACACGCCCGTTAAAACCACCAAGGGCGAGCAGCCCATCCGCGCCGAGGGCAAGCTGCTGGTCATCGATGGCGGCTTCTGCCGCGCTTACCATCCCAAGACGGGCATCGCCGGCTATACGCTCATCTCGAGCTCGCGCGGCTGCAGCCTCAAGTCGCACCGGGCCTTTACGACGGTTGCCGAGGCACTCACGCGCAACGTGGACATCGAAAGCGAGACCAACCGTTTTGACCAAGCAGACCGTCGCCGCATGGTGAGCGACACCGATACTGGCGCCAAGATTCGCAGCCAGATCCAGGATCTGCGCCAGCTGCTCGATGCATATAGAAACGGTGCTATCGAAGAGCGCGTCTAGCCCCACCCGCGGGGATTGGCTAAACTTGCTGAGTTTGTCATCCCCACGGCGTCCCCGCGCCACCCTAAGGCAGGTACCATGCAAAAGCTCCTTGCGCAGATCATGAAATTTGGCATCGTCGGCGTCATTGCCACGGTTATCGACTTTGGCATTATGAATCTGCTCCACTACGGTCTGGGCCTCAACATCCTAATCGCCAACACCAGCGGCTTTATCATCTCACTCATCTTTAACTACCTCGCAAGCATGAAGTACGTGTTTGCGCACAAGGAAGGCATGAGCCGCCGCCGCGAGTTCATCATCTTTGTCGTGCTGTCCGTGATCGGTTTGGTGCTCAACGACGGGATCGTGCTGGCGCTCAACGCCGGCCTGGGACTCGAGGCCAATATCGCCAAGATCTGCGCCACCGCGCTTGTCATGGTCTACAACTTTGTGACCCGAAAAATCTTCCTGGAGGGCGACGAGACAAAATAGCTCGAAACCCCTGCAGCATTACGGCGCCCACGGACGACGCGCACTCAGCGCAGTATCGTCCGTGGGTGTCGCTCGTTTACGGGCAAATTTTCAACGTTTGCGGATTAGCCCTTGAAAATTTGGCGAGTTCATATAGTTATTGGCAAAGACCTTACGTTTCCCTTGTAAAAGCTCTAAAGTATCCTCTGCTCGATTCATCAACGCATTGGATGTGATTACGTGCGCAAGGCGCTGGCACAACCTCATACCAAGCAGTTCCTCAAGTTTGCTGTCGTGGGTCTTATCTCCTTTGGCATCGACTGGGGCATGCTCATTGCGCTCGTCGAGCTGTTCCACCTCGACTTTTTGATGAGCACCACGGTTTCGTTTATCACGTCCGTCGTGGTCAACTACTGGCTCAGCATGAAGTACGTGTTCGACCACCGCGAAGGCATGAGCCGCAAGCGCGAGTTCACGATCTTCACCATCCTGTCGGTGATCGGCCTGGGCCTCAACGACCTGTATATGTTTGTGGGCGTCACGTTTTTGAGCATCGGCTACCAGGCCATGAAGGCCATCGCCACGTTCCTCGTCACCTGGTATAACTACTTCAGCCGCCGCTTCTTCCTCGAGGGCGCACGGTCGTAGTCGATTCACTATTTGCTTGAATGTATAACCGGTTGGAATTCCCGTTCCAACCGGTTTTTTGTTTGCCGAGAGACCCGGCGACCCAGTCCCATTCGCATGAAAAACGGACGGTCCGGATGTTGGTCCGAACCGCCCGTCTGGCGCGCTATGTCGAGGCCTCTAGCCCGTTACGTAATACCAAACGACGTTGTCGCCATTGGAGAGAACGTAGTTACTGCAGGCCGTCATGGGCGTTGTGCCGTTGACGGAGTACATCCAGCCGCTCGTGCCGCCGTACTGTTTCTCGGCCAAACCACCAATCGCAGAAACATACGTGCCGTACGATGAGCCGTGTGCGTTGACAGAAAGGCCCAGCGCGCACAGGGCATCGTAAACGGTGGCGCCTTCGTTAAAGGTAAAGGTGCCGCCAGAGGACACGGGATTGCCCACAGCGCTCGATGTGACCGAAACCGTCACCGTAACGTAGTTGGACTCCTGTGAGCCGCTTTGGCTGCCCGAGGAGGCGTTTCCACCATTAGAGGATGAGGCTCCATCAGACGACTGGCCACCGCCCGAAGAAGCACCGCCAGACGCATTGGAAGTATCACCGGCTCCCGTATTTTGGGCAGCGGATTTATCGCCAGACTTCTTGCCGCCCCGGTCCTCGGACTTCTTGCTATCCGAGTTTTTGTCCGATTCCTTGTTTGAAGACTCGGAATCGTCCTTGGCGTCGTTCGAACCCTTGGGCTCGTCTTTTGCATCATTCGAAGATTTGGAATCCTTGGAACTGGCCTCGCCCGAAGTCGTAGTCGAGCCAAACCCCTTGGTGTCCTTGGCGACGACGCTCTCCCCCGTCACGGCCTGAACGATCCAGTCAATGGACCAGGCGCCGCTCTCGGAAGGATGGACGAAGCCCAGCGATATGACAATCAGCGCAACGCACGCGGCAGTCAGAACGCCAAGAAGCGCCTTCCGTCGAGGGGCGGACGCCGCCGAAGCGGCGCCCTGTTGCTTTGAATCGTCGAACTGAATGAACGAGGAATCTGGTTGCTTGGGGTCAGCGTCCTTGGATTTATTGGACACAGCCCTCACCTACCGACGTTTGGTGAACACGAACACGCCGACGATGGCGAGACCGATGACGCCGGCGGCAACGCCAACAATGGCGAGCGGGTTGGTGCCAGTCTCCTGCTCGGAAGCACTAGAGGACTTCTTAGCAGTGGTCGTGGAAGCAGCACCCGTATCGGACTTGGAATCGGACTTCTTGTCGGACTTCTTGTCGGACTTGCTGTCCTTCTTGTCAGACTTCTTGTCAGACTTCTTCTCGTCCTTCTTATCGGACTTATCGGAGTCCTTCTTGTCGGACTTGTTGTCCTTGGTCTCGGTCTTGGTCGACACCGTCGTCTTGGTCGTCGGCTTATGACCCGGGGCGGCAGCGCCGCCCTTCGAGCCGG
>CABUZF010000035.1 GCA_902495985.1 uncultured Collinsella sp. | reverse complement strand
TATATCACCGCAACTGATGGAGCGGGATGGCGGGCGCTAGCTGTTGCATGGTTTTGCTAGTAGCTCACCTGGCAGGGGATGCCGAGGGCGCGCACACGCGCGGCGATGGCGTCGAGGGCCTCGGGCGCTGCTTTGGCAAGGCCGGCGACCGGTGTCTCGCGCGCCACCGTGTAAATGGTCGCCTCCTGTGGGCGAATGCGCTCAAGCGCCGCGAGCCAGGGGGCAACGTACTCCTCGCCGGTGTTGTCGATGGGCTTGCCCAGATACTCACCGGTCAAAAAGATCGTCTGGATAATAACGTGACCGTCAAAGCTTGCGAACGTCTCGATCTGGTGCTCGACGTCGTAGGGGCCAACGGGCTGGTCGAGCAGCTGGATAAACGCTGAGTCGACGGTATCGAGCTTAAGAATGTTGTCGTCGACCATCATGAGCGCGTCGTGCACCTCGGGGCGGTCGGCGCGCGTACCGTTGGAGAGCACGGCGATCTTGGAGTTTGGGGCAAGCTCGTCGCGCAGCGCGACGGCGCCGGCGATGGCCTGCGGAAACTCCGGCGCGGCGGTGGGCTCGCCGTTGCCTGCGAAGGTGATCACATCGGGGAGCTCGCCCTCAGCTGCCATCTCGCGCAGCTTTGCCTCGAGCGCGTCGAGTACCACGGCAGCTGTGTTGTACCGCTCATGACAGGGGCGCTCGGCGTTGAGGCCGTTTTCGCAGTAAATGCAGTCGAACGTGCAGATTTTGCCGCTGGCCGGCATCATGTTGACGCCGAGCGAGAGACCAAGGCGACGGCTGCGAACGGGCCCAAAGATGGGGCTGGCATTCAAAAACGTAGACATAGGCATATGCTCCTCAAGACAATTGTGCCTAAGCATAGCATCGGCTCCAAAGCAGGGTGCGGGCTCTTGCTTTACAAGTTTCGTTTTTTCACGTCGCTCATTATGCCGTGTCATGAAAAGCCTCGGGTCGGGTAAAGTTAATCTGTTAACAAGGCGTAAAGCAATGCGGGTCTATCCAGCCGTACTGACGCGCAACTGGATGGGCGTTGATGATGGGGGCACAACATGGATTTTACGGTCGAGAATGCGGGCACCACGATTGCCTGTCGCGAATATGCCGGCCCGGATGTGTCGCCTGATACTCCTGCCTTGGTGTGCGTGCACGGCGCTTGTGTCGACGGCACATTTTTCGACGGCATCGCATGTGAGCTCAGTCGCAACTACCGCGTAATTGCCTACGACCGCCGCGGCTGTGGCGGCAGCAGCGAAGCGGCAGACGGCAGCTATGATCTTGCCGCTCAGGCCGCCGACCTGCAGGCCGTGATCGAACACGTTGGCGCTCCGACAAATGTGCTTGCGCACAGCGCCGGTACGTTGGTGGCGCTGGAGCTTCTTCGCACCGAACCCCATCTCGTCGCCCGTGCGATTCTGCATGAGCCGGCTGTGTCGGCCGAAGGCGTCGGTATGGGCGCAGCTCCGGTTTTGCTCGATATGATTGCGGCTGGAAAGGTTTCAAGGGCGCTCCGGCTTTTCTTGGGAGCCCTCGGCGACTTGGACCCCGAGGCTCCTGGGACGACCGAAGCGGAAGTCAAACATGCCCTGCGCAATGGTCGTTGCTTTATGGCGAACGAATATGGAACAAATATGACATATGCTCCCGACTGGGAGCGCGCCCGCGCGTCAAAGGCGGTGTCGGCCGTGTTTTTGGGCGAGCTTTCGGTCGATACGCCCCGCGAGGCTGGTACGCGAGCGGCTGCTGAATATCTCGATTGCCCCCTTGTGACGATCCCGGGCGCGCATAACGGTCTGCGCGATCGCCCCGTTACGGCGGCAAACGCCGTTCGCGATGTCTTGGAGCGTTAGCACGCTCGATGACCTGCGGGGAGAGGGGCTGTTAGCGTTTCGTCATTGTTAACGAATGCGCCCATAACCGCGCGCCCGCGGCTCCATTACCGCCGTTTGCCAGGTCATAAAAATGTAACGATAATCGCGCGTTTGCCTTCAGCTGTTAGATGCTACCCTTGTACCAATTGATATGCACCGTTGCCGTGCGTAACGATAGAAAGGGCCCCATATGCTCAATAATCACGAGGTCAATCTAACCGACGAGGAGGCTGCCGCCGAGGTCGCCCGCGTCGCGAAGACCTACCCCGTGGTGCGTTTGCTGTCGGCCGATCAGATTAAGAGCGAGCCTAACTGCCTGCTCGCCGGCAATCGGTGCCCTTGTCTGCGTCAGTCAAGTCTTGAGGCCTTGGCAGGTTCCGATGATGTATCGGAGCAGCTGCTCAATGATGGTACCGAGTACCGCGCTCGCCTGCGCCCTCTGAAGGTCGAGGGCGAGCCTCACGTCCTGCTGATGGTGCGTCCGATCGATGAGCAAGAGGCTGCAGAAGAGGACCTCGTCTACACCGATGTGCTGACGAGTGTGCGCAATCGCCGATATTACGAGGAAAAGCTCCGCAACGCCCGCATGAATGCCGGCGTTGCGGTGATCGACCTTGATGATTTTAGGGTCTTCAACGATACGTGTGGCCGTCATGCCGGCGACCTTGCGCTCGGTGCTGTGGCGACAGCCATACGCAGCGGAATTCGTTCGACTGACGAGCTCGTACGCTATGGCTGCGACAAGTTTGTGGTCGTCATGCCCAATATTCCCTCCGATGACTTCACCCGTCGTCTGCATCAGGTGTCCGATGCCGTTCATGCCACGATTGTTCCGGGCCATGAGTACGTGAGCTTGACGGCATGTATTGGTGGCGTTCGCATTCATGGCGAGACGGTCGATGAGGGAGTTGGCCGCGCTGTCCAGTTATTGAGCCGCGCTAAGGCAAAAGCCGGTACGGTCGTGACCGACGCCGATTCCATCGAAGCCTTCCAAAGCGAAAAGCCTTTGGTGCTTATTATCGATGACTCCGAGATGAACCGAGCCATTCTCAACGAGATGCTCAAGGACGAGTATTGCATCCTCGAGGCCGACAACGGTCGTACGGCGCTCGACATGGTCGACCGCTATGGCGATGAGTTGTCGCTCGTGCTGCTGGATATTGTCATGCCGGGCATAAGCGGCTTTGAGGTGCTGGCCGATCTGTCGCGCCGATCGGGTATCGACAATCTGCCTTTCATCATGATTTCGAGCGAAGATTCCGATGATATGGTTTTGCGCGCGTACGAGCTGGGCGCCTCGGACTATATCAACCGCCCGTTTGACTCCCGTGTCGTGCGCCGCCGTGTAAGCAACACCATCCGCCTATACGCCAAGCAGCGCCGCCTGACGAGCCTGCTGTCCCAGCAGTACAACGAGCGCGTCAAGAACAGTCGCATGCTCATCGACATCATGGCCGGCGTCATGGAGCTTCGCAATGGCGAGAGCGGCAGGCACGTTACGAACATCGAGAAGCTGACCGAGCTGCTGCTTGGCTGTCTGGTCCAGCGTAGCGGCACGATCTCCCTCGACAATGAGGAACGCTCCACGATTGCCTTGGCTTCGGCGCTGCACGATATCGGCAAGATGTCGATTGACGATGCGATTCTCAACAAACCCGGGCGCCTTACGCCCGAGGAGTTCGAGATTATGAAGACGCATACCACGATGGGCGCCGACATGTTGCTTGAGCTGGGCCGCCATCACGTCGGCAATGCGCTTATGGAATATGCGTACCAGATTGCGCGTTGGCATCACGAGCGCTGGGACGGCAAGGGCTATCCCGATGGCCTTAAGGGCGACGAGATTCCCATTGCCGCGCAGGTGGTCTCGGTGGCCGACGTGTATGATGCGCTGACGAGCGTGCGCGTGTACAAGGACGCTATCCCGCACAAGGAGGCGATCCAGATGATCCTGGACGGTAAGTGCGGTACCTTTAACCCACTGTTGCTCGACTGCCTGCTCGAGGTACAAGACCGTATTGCCGAGACGTTGGCACGCCCCGCCGACGTCGTCGCGTTTCCCACGATTTAGTTTGACCAAAGGAGTTTTAATCCATGATTTCCATGCGTGAGGCGTATGAGAAGATCGGCGCTAATTATGAAGACGCGTGCGCTCGGCTGATGGGCGAGGAGATGCTTAGCCGCTTTGCCCTCAAGTTTTTGGATGACGAGAGCATGGACAAGCTGGAGGCCGCCATGGCGGCGGGAGACGCCGAAGGTGCGTTTATGGCGGCGCACACGCTCAAGGGCGTGAGCCAGAACCTGGGATTCGATAATCTGTACGAGCCGGCGGTCGTGGTGACCGAAGCGCTGCGCGGTGCCGATGCCGTTGACGGCGCCCGCGAGGGGATGCATGCGTTGCAGCAGCAATATGCGGCTACGATGTCGGCCCTGCGCGAAGCGGCCGAATAAGAGCTTGCGAGCCTTGATGACTATGAGAGTGGATAATCTCCCGTTTTAGGCCCGGTGGCGGCCTCAAAGCGGGAGATTATCCACTCTCGTTCGATATGTGTCCAAAAATCCACTCTCACCCTTCTGATTAGTGAATGGGCTATGCGCACTGGCGGGGCTTTCCGCATGCAATCAATATCGTTGTTCGATAAACTATTCGGATAACGATATGGTCGATGAGGGTGAGTGTATGTCTAACAGCGTTCAGCGTATGGCCAAGGCGGGCGAAAATATCAGGAAGCTTGGCTTTTGCATGGCAGCCGTTTTTGCAGGGATGCTCGTCGCTTTTGCCGCGTTGGTTGTTTACGTGATCTGGTATGCGGTTGCAAACGTTGCTTCTGTCGATTCTTTCGGTGTCGTGACGCTTCTCAATGGCGGGTGCATCGTTATCCCAAGCGGACTGTGCCTGGCACTCGTCGTGGGTATTTCGCTTGTCGTTTTGTGCGGAATCAGCCGTAACATCTCGCGGGGCGTCTCGCCCTTTACCAGGGCACATGTGCGGCTTATCCGTGTTCTTGCACTTGCCTTTGCTGTTAACGCTGCGGTTTCGTTTGTTGGTGCCTATGGATCGGTCAATCTCACCATTGGCGGACTGGAGCTTTACATCGTGCCTCATTCCTTCGTTATTGAGATTTGCCAAGGCGCTACCTTTGATGCGGGGTCGTTTATCGGCGCAGTTGTCTGCTTGTTTATCTCGGCGATCTGGAGTTATGCCTCGCTGCTCCAAGAGCAGTCTGACGAGCTTGTGTAGGAGGAAACATGAGCTATCTCATCATCGAGCTTGAGACGCAGCTGCTTAAGACCGGAAAGACCAGCGCTGATCTGATTCGGGCGACGGGGCATACTCCGGCTAATATTTCAAAGCTTAGAAACGGAAAGATAAAAGCTATTCGCCTAAAGACGCTTCTCGATATCTGTGATGAGCTTGATTGTCAACCGGGAGATATTATTCAACGTGTGAGCGAGAAAGAGCTTGAGGAGCTTATTGTCGAGCGCGCAAAAAATGTCGTGAGACAGATGCGGGACGGCGGAGGCAATGAGGTATCGCTTCCGACATCAGTCTTCGCTGTCGATTTGAGTGACGAGTAGCTTAAGGCAAACAACTAAAACGAAGTATCAGCGTGAAGGGACCCGTGTCTAACACGGGTCCCTTCTTTTAGATTATCTTGACAAATACGAGTTATCGAAAAACAATAACAACCATGAAAAACGATAAAGGAAAGAAGGAACGATATGAGCGGTTTTTCTATCAAGCAGAACGGGGGTCCAATGAACGCATCAGCGATAAAGCTATCAAAAGTTTCAAAACGCTACGGGAAACGGCACGTTTTGCATGACGTTTCCTTCGAGGTGCATCAGTCTGAGCTCTGTGCCCTTGTCGGTGCAAACGGTGCGGGCAAAAGCACGCTTATTAAAATCGTCTTGGGCCTCTGCGAGCCATCGTCGGGGAGCGTGGAGCTCTTTGGAGGTAAGTCAAAAAGAGAGCTTAGCCTGGCGCGGGCACATATCGGCTATGTGCCAGATTCCAGCGGAGCATATAAATCCCTCAGTGCGGCTGAGAATCTTCGGATCCGATGTGCGGAATGGGGGCTCGATGAGAAACGTGAGGTTCCTCGCGTCTTGGGCCTAGTCGGGCTGGACGTCGATGAGAAAAAGAGCGTGAGCAGTTTTTCTCTGGGAATGAAACGGCGACTGGATATAGCTACGGCTTTATTGGGCGACACCGACGTACTAATTTTCGATGAGCCGGCAAATGGATTGGATCCGTTGGGCATCGAGAGTATATGGGCCCTTATCGGCCGATTGAATCGAAAACAGGGCAAGACCATGCTCATCTCTAGTCATGATTTGGATGAGTTGGCATCGGTTGCAACAAGTTGCGTGTTTATTCATGACGGTGAACTACTGAAAAAGGAATCGATGGATGTCATAAGGGATGAGGCGTCGTCCCTAAAAGAATATTACAGGCGCTTGATGAAGGCGGTCTCGCTATGAAGCGGGCGATCCATCCCATAAAGGCAGATATGATGCGTTTGCACAGGATGTTTCCGGCGAAGTTTGGTCTTGCGCTTATGCTGGCGTTCGGCCTTCTCTTCGGTGTCTTTCTAAAAAACGGAACAACGTTGCTCGCCTTTGGCAATAGCGTTTTTGGGGAGGATATTGGTTTCTACTGGAATGTAATCGATCCTTCTGCACCCGATGAGTCCCTTGTGCGCAGTGCTTTTGCCGGCACCTCTCTGTTCGTTCCGCTCATCGTTTGTCTGGTGATTCTACAAGAGCGCGGCTATGAAGAGGGATGCCGAATTTCTATGGCAAGAGGTCTCGCCCGCTTTAATGGGGCTCTGGCACATGTACTTTCGTCTGCTTCGATAATTGGCGCAGCATATAGCGTGCTCTGCCTTCTTCTGTTTGCAATAGCCATAATACGTGGTGGGCAAAGCTGTGCGCACGACATGCTGGCTGCATTTTTGCCTGCGATGATAATCAACGCCGTATTGGTGATATCGGTTGCGTTGGAGACGGTGACCATCTATCGGATTACAAGCAGCGCCGTATTTAGCGGGGCTGTGGAAATAATCGGATTTGTCATGAGCTTGACGCTCTACGGAACTTACCTTCAGACGCCCATACCTTCCTTGCGATGGATCTTCTTTCTTCCGGGGCCGTACCTTGGAGTCGGATGTGCCCTTGGGTATAGCGATATGGGGCAGCTGACGCTTCTGGGATATGGCGTGGCAGCCAGCTGTCTATCGGTATTGATTTACGCTCTCGTGAGCTTTCGTGCTGGGGGTGTGCTCAATGGCTCGTCAGATTAAAAGACTTCTCCAGTCAGAATTGAAGCATGTGAGCAAATGGGCGTACGCCTTAATCCTGGTAATTTATGCGTACATGGTGGTATTGCAGCTTAATTCTTTCCCGATGTGGTTCTGTAGCCTCCGTGAGAACAGTTTCTTGGGCTTTTTCCCAGACCCGACGCTTCTGCTGTCGGCAGAGGACGTCCTCCTATTTGGTAATGCAGAGGTTTTTCGCGGTCTGTTGTTCAACGTAGCCCCGTTGGCTCATGCATTGTTCTTTCCGTTCATCGCGGCTTGTATTGTGCCGCGCTTTGTCAGTTCGGGCTTTATTGAGGAACCGTGGGGGTTGTCGGAGGCTCGGGGTGGGAAGCGTGTGTGCGCTATCGTTGCGCGAGTGGTGCTGTCTTCTTTTGCCCTTTTGGGCGCGTTTATCCTGTCGAGTGTCGTTTTGTACTGTCTTAACTGCGTAATCGTTTTGGATGCTTGGCAGTATTTCAACCTGAATATTTTTTGCTATCGACTTCTTCTGGCGAGTGTCGTCTGCCTTGCATACGTGGTCTCTTGCGTGATCGCTGTTTCCTATTTTGGGTCCGGCTTCGGTCCGATTGGCATGCTGTTGCTTGTCAATGTTGTAGCGATCTACATACAGCTCGGGGCCAATTCCATGCTTCCGCTTCCAGCCTCGATGCTCATGTGGATTTGTGGCGTGACCCCGTTGGGGAATGGTCAATGCATCTCGATTTTAATTGACTGCCTAATCAACGTAGCAAGCGTGTTTACCATTTGCTTTACCGTAGACCGATTGCGGTCGAGATTTCTTTGATTGTTTGTGAGGGATAATCATACCGAGCATACCAAATACAGGAGGGGCGGGCACCGTGGCTGGTGTCCGCCCCCCGCTGGCTTAGGAGGCTTTAACTTGTGTGGCTTGCGAGCTAGAGTGCCTGCTTAACCTTTGCTGCTGCCTCGACAAACGACTTCCACAGGTTAAAGTCGGTCTCGAGCGTCTTCCACGTGTACTCAGGGTGCCATTGCACGCCCAGGCAGAAAGGCTGGCCTTCGACCTCGATGCACTCGGGAACGCCGTCGGTTGCCTTGGCGACCAAGCGCGTGCTTTTACCCAGACGATCGACGCAACAGTGGTGTGCGGAGTTGGTCTGGATTAGCCTGTGCCCGCCAACCGCGCGTTCCAGCAGCGAGCCCGGCACGACCTCGACGGGGTGCACGGGATCGTTGAGCACGTGGGTGTGGCGCCACTGCGTGCGACCCTCGCGCGCACCCAGGCTCGGCACGTCCATGCACAGGGTGCCGCCGGTGGCGACGTTGAGCAGCTGCGTGCCGCGGCAGGTGGTAAAGAGCGGCTTTTTGGCGCGGAGCACCTCGTCGACCAGCTTGAACTCAAAACTATCGCGAATCTCGCAGCAGAGGGTGGGGTCGTAGGGTCGATCATCGCCCCAACGTTTGGGATTGACATCGGGGCCGCCGGGAATGGCGATACCGTCAGCGATTTCCACGTAATGACGGATGACCTCAATGTCCTCGGTGATAGACATCTGCAGTGGCAGGCCACCGGCGGCAAGGATGGCATCGACAAAGACGCTGGCGATCTCCTCGTTGGGGGAGAGCGTCTCGCTCAAAAACGGCTTTGCCTCTTCCCAACGCGGCGCGACGAGGATGAGCGGACGGCCGGCGGGGTCGACGTC
>CABUZF010000034.1 GCA_902495985.1 uncultured Collinsella sp. | reverse complement strand
GGCTTGCCGCGGAGTTGTTCTGGCCCAGGCCGTTTTGATAGGCGCGCTCTTCTTCGTACAGGCGGCCGAGCGTGGGGGCATCGACGTTCTCGGCAAAGACCGAGAACTTGCCGGCGCGCAGCTGCGGATCGATCATAAAGCGCACGAGGGGCTCGCCGACAAAGACATAGCGGCGCTTTTCGGCCTGCGCCTTCACAAACTCGCGGACCTCGCGCGAAAGCTCGGGGTAGAACGGGGCGAGCATGGGATCGTCGTCGGCGGCGATAAGGATGGTATAGAGTGCCGGCGCCGTGTTGACGCCGTTGATCACCAGAGTCTGATCCTCCATGTCGCGAGCGGCCTGCTTGGCAAGCTTCTTAAAGGAGAACGGGGCACGGGTGGCACCGAAGATGCCGGCCACGTGGTCCTCGAAGATGTTCAGGAAGTTCACGAAAGATCACTCTCCGTATAGGTTCTTTGGTATCCGAGCAAATATAGGCATATCCCAACGATTATAGAGGATAGGATTCCCGCAATCGCCGCCTTGGCGATGACCGCGGCTGCAAGGCTGGCAATTTCCATATGGTGTGCAAGACAGGACGCCGCTGCGCAGCCGATGCCGGTGACAGCGATGGCGGCGATTGCGGCAAGGTTTGAGCCCTGATTGGCACGCTTGGCATGGGCATTGAGCAGCGCGGATGACGCTGCGGCAGTTGCCGCGGCCAGCCCAAAGGCAGCCCAAAGGAGCGGGTCTCCCAGCGCTGCGGCAACGTTACCGAGCCCCAGCACGCCTCCGGCTAAAAGCGCGACTGTCGCCAGGCGGGCAAAAAGCGCGCCCATGCCCGTTGCCGCGGCGGCGCTTGCCGGGCCGAGCCAAAATGACGCGACGCCGGCGGCGACCCCAGCTGCCAGGAAGGTATTGCCGGTCAGACAGCCAAGCGCGAGTGCACAGGTGAGTGCGGCGCTCGCGGCAGCCTCGGTGCGACCCCAGGCGATCCACCAACCGGACATGGCGGCGGCAAAGATCACCGCGACGGGCAACATCGACAGGATGCTCTGCGCCTGCATGGTGGCGTTGGCCATGAGCACCAAAAAGCCCACAGCCGAGATGGCCGAGCCAATCTGGGGGGCCAGGCCAGCCGCCGCTCCGATTGCGATAGCCGCAATGACCAGGCCGGGAAGCGCCGCGACCCCGGCCGTTTGCATCAGCAAAAAGCTAAAGGTGCCGCACGTTAGCGCCGAGATAGCGCGCATGGTGTAGTCGCGCGCATGGCTCCAGCGCGTGCCCGCCCAGCCAAGTGCGGGGTCGACCTCGATGGCGTCGTCCTCGTAGTGCGACGGCTCGATACCGTCGAGCTCCTGCTCGTCATCCGAAAGCTCGCCAACCATTTGCTCCAGGCTGCGACGGCCTTCGCGCACGCTGCCCAGACCGGCAAGGAGCTGGTCGCAAAATGCCTCGATGCTGTTGGGGCGGTCCTGCGGCATGGGGGAGAGCGCGCTCATGAGCGCGCTCTCGGCTCCCGGGGGAAAGTGTGGTATCAGCTCGCTGGGATAGGTGGCGCCGCCGATGATGCGGTCGAGCGAGTCGGCGGGCGTGGCCGCCATAAAGGGAGCGCTGCCGCACAGGCCCTCGTAGATCACACAGGCGAGGGCAAAGACATCGGCGCGCTCGTCGACCGTGCCGGTCTCGATATCGAGCTGCTCGGGCGGCATGTAGCCGATGGTGCCGCCGCGCGAGCCGCCAAAGCCACCGGCGGACGACAGCCGCGCCATGCCAAAGTCGGTGAGCTTTACATTGCCCGAGTGGTCGATGAGCACGTTGGCGGGCTTAATGTCCAGGTGGAGTACGCCATTACTATGGGCGAAGGTGAGCGCCTGGCCCAGGGCATCGGCAATGGCCGCGGCCTCGTCAAAGGTAAGTGAGTGGCCGTCCACGCGGTGCAAAAACTCGGCCAGCGACATGCCATCGACATATTCCATAACCAGGTAGGCATAGGCTGTGTCGTGCGTAAAGTCGATGACCTGCACGATATTGGGATGTTGAAGCATGGCGGCGGTGTGCGCCTCGCGCAGGACATCCATGATGTCGCTGGCGGGCATGCCGGCACCGTTGATAAGGGGGATGCGCTTAATGGCGACGCGGCGGCGCAGGTGCGTGTCGCGGCAGATCTCGATGGAGCCAAAACCGCCGGTCGCAAGTGTCTCGAGCGGCTGGTACCGCTTGAGCAGCTCGCGAGAGCTGGTGCCCTCCAAAGGAACGTCCGGCGAGAACCGGGCGGTATGTTGCGGGAAAAGCGGCATGGCCAACCCTCGTGCGTTTAAAGTTCGTTTGCGAGCGGCGGGCGCGGGGCCGAGCCATTCGCGGTGGCATAGATGCTGCTAGTGTAGCACGCTCGGGCGGATGGCGAGGATAACGGGATGCGAGGCTGCCTGTCTGTCTTGGCCTTAGCGCTTCTTCTTGTTCTTCTTCTGCTTGCGCTGCTTGCCCTTGGTCTCCTGGGGCTTGTCGCCCTGCTTGGCCTCGGCGGCGGCCTTTTCAGCCTTCATCTTCTTGCGTTTGGTCTCGATGCGGAGTTTTTTGTTGATGCGCGCCTTAAGGAAGGTGCCAAACTGCTCGGCATCGCCGCGAATAAAGGTTTCCTTAGGGATCGTCACGCCCTGGTCGGCGAACATGGCCACAAAGATGCGCTCGCCGTCGAGCACGTGGTCGAGCTTCTCAAACGGGAAAAACTGCGACTTGCCGCTCTTGCCCCAAACCATCAGGCCGTCCTCGTTGGCGGCGACGCGGCGATAGCGGCCACCCATGGACTCGTCGGCCTCGACGGCGTCGATAAAGTCGCGGGCGAGGGTGTGGTGCAGGTTTTTGCTCCACCAGGCCAAAAAGGCGCCGAACACGATCAACACGACGCCAAACTTGATCCAGTTGCCGCCGGCCACCAGCATGCCGATGCCGATGAGCGCGGCAATTGCCGCGGCGACATACAGCGAGCCGCGACGCCTGGGCGAGGCGACCAGGCGGGCGAAGTCGGTGACCAGGTCGTTTTCGTACTGGTACTCGTTGAGGTACAGGATGCCGTCATCGGCTGCGGCCTGCTCCTCGAGCGCGACCTCGACCTGGTCGGCTGCTTCGGAGGGAACGAGGTTGCTCTCTGCGTCTGCCATGCTCTTTGGACTCCTATCGCGGCGGGCTCGCCGTACGGGTTATTATGAATGCAGTATGCCGTGCGACCGCATGGCCGTCGCGGCAACAAGACTCAGTATACCCGGGGGAGCACCCATGGAATCGTTGTACCGAAAGTATCGCCCGCTCACCTTCGACTCCGTGGTGGGCCAGCAGCATATCGTCTCGACGCTCGAGCACGCCATCACCGAGGGACGCCTGTCCCACGCGTACCTGTTCTGCGGACCGCGCGGCACGGGCAAGACCACCATGGCGCGCATTCTGGCCAAGGCGCTGCTGTGCCGTAATGCCGAGGCAGCGCGCGCCGAGGGTGCAAGCGGCTGCATGCCCGACGGTACTTGCGAGGAGTGCGAGCTCATTGCCGAGGGCAACCACCCGGATGTCTACGAGCTCGATGCCGCAAGCCGCACGGGCGTGGACAATGTGCGCGAGGAGATCATCAACTCCGTCAACTTTGCCCCGGTGCGCGGCAAGTACAAGATCTATATCATCGACGAGGTCCACATGCTCACGACGGCGGCGTTCAACGCGCTGCTCAAGACGCTTGAAGAGCCGCCGGCACACGTGATCTTTGTGCTGTGCACCACCGACCCGCAAAAGATTCTGGAGACCATCCTCTCACGCTGCCAGCGTTTCGATTTCCATCGCATCGGCAACGAGGATATCGAGCATCGCCTGGCATACGTGTGCGAGCAGGAGGGCTTCGATTACGACGACGAGGCGCTGGCTATCGTGGCGCGCCATGCAAAGGGCGGCATGCGCGACGCGTTGTCCACGCTGGAGCAGCTGAGCGTCTTTGGCAACGGTTCTGTGCATGCGGACGACGCCCGCTCGCTTTTAGGCGAGGTTTCGGACCAGATTCTGGGCGAGTTTTCCCGCGCCATTGCCGATCGCGATGTTGCCGAGCTGTATGGGCTTATTCGCGCGCAGGTCGAGGAAGGTAACGATCTGCTGGAGCTGACGCGCGACCTGGTGGCGCACGGGCGCGACGTGTATGTTGCCTGCGTTACCGGTGCCCGTGCCGAGTTGTTTGAGGGCGGCTCCGAGCAGGCCGAGGCGCTTGCTGCCGAGGCCGCTGCCTTTGGCGAGCATCCTGCCGACCGCCTGGCTCGTGTGCTGACAGTGCTCGACGATGCCGCACTGGAGATGAGGGGCGCGAGCGACGTGCGCCTGGTGCTCGAGATTGCCTGCACGCGTCTGGCGCGTCCCGAGGCTGATTTAACGATTGAGGCATTGGCCGAGCGCGTGGCACGCCTGGAGGCCATGGTTGCCAACGCCGCCGTGCCGGCGAGCGTGGCTGCTGCTCAGGCCGCCGCGCCTGCAGCATCCGTACCCGCTGCTGCCCACCAGCCGACGCTCATTTCGGGCGCCCGCGCTGCCGCCCCGGCGGCATCCGCTGCCCCCGCTGCTACGTCCGCGCGCCAGGGCGGTATGCCTTGGGACCGTGGTGCTGCTGTTCCGGCTGCCCAGCCTTCGCCCCGTTCTGCGTCCGTGTCAGCTTCCAAGCCTGCAGCGCCTGCACCTCAGCCTGCGCCTGCACCTCAGCCTGCGCCGGCTCCGACGCCTCAGCCCGTTGCGGCCCCCGCGCCTGCCATAGCTCCGGCACCTAAGCCCCAGTCCAACAATGCCGCCCAGGTTGCCGTCGCCGGTGCTGCCGAGACGCCCGCGGTCGAGGATGCCGGAGAGCTGCAGCGCAAATGGGCCGAGGTTGTCGAGCGTGTCAAGGCACGTCAGGCTTCCTACGCAGGGCTTTTGCTCAACGCCCGCGCCACGGCCGACGACGGCTCCAAGCTCACGGTCTCGTTCCCCGCGGGTTCGACTTTTGCCATTAAGATGCTCGGTCGCGCCGATACGCAGTCGGTGGTCCTGCCGACGGTCTGCGCGGTCTTCGGTCGTCGTACCGTCGACTATGTCCTGGATGGGGGTGGCACGCCGGCTCCTCAACATGAGGAGCATTCTCCATCTGCACGGGCTGCGGCATCTGCGGACCCGCAACCCGTGTCCTCGGCGGCCCCTGTATCCTCGAGCGCCAGCGCGCCGCAGCAGCAAACGGCACCGGTAGCGGCATCGACCCCGTCGGCGCCTAAGCCCGCGGCGCCCAAACCGGCTGCTCCGACACCCGCGCCCAAGCCCGTCTCGCCCGCGCCCAAGTCGTCTGACCTGGGCAAAGCCCCCTGGCTACGCTCCGACAACCCCGCCGGTGCTCCTGCCACGGGTAAGCTCCCGACCGAGCCCGCACCCCGTGCGCCCGAGCGCTCGGCTGCCCCCAAGGCTCAGCCTGTCGCGCAGTCCGCGCCGTGGGAATCCGAGCAGGTACCCTACGACGACGCCATGGTCGGCGGCTTTGCTGCCGATGCTGGCGGGGACGATCTTCCTCCGTTCGACGTGCCGGGTGCGACGCCCGCGCCCAAGTCCGCTGTAGCTGCCCCCAAAGAGGAGGACGCTTCTGCAGCTCCCTGGGAGTCCAACCCCGGCGCCGGCAGCCCCTTCGGCCACCAGGGCGCAGCCCCGAGCATCCCGCAGACCGAGGACGAGGCCAAAGACCTCATCCGCAGCGTCTTCGGTCAGGCCACCATCTTCAAGCCGGTGGAGTAGCTGCGCAGGCGGGTATACTGCTCAAGAAGAGGACCCCTTGTCCGGGCGCATCTGTATTTCGGACATGTGTAGTGTGGTGCCGCGTATGTCGCATTTGAGCAGACAGGTGCGTGACGGTCGGCCTAGGATGCTGAGGTCGATACGATACGTCGCATGGCTGTCCGTGTACTCGACTTGCTCGGCGTTAATGGTTGCTCCGATTGCCAAATAAACGCCTAGCTCGGCATCGACAATCTTGAAGTCCTTTATCTTGACCTTGAACTCTTGATAGAGGGACGGGCTGTTGTAGTAGACGGTTCGGGTTCCGTCGGTGCACTCATCGGTCGTCTCCCATTTGACGACGGGCTGGTCCGAGCTGGCTATCAGCAGTTCTGCTCCAAAAGCTATGGCATGGGTGATGACAACCAGCAATGCCCAGCCGACAAAGAGATAGAGAACCACATATGCAACGGGGTGTTTTGAGCGGATGTTTTGGAGCGCGTTGGGGGCATTCATGGGGCACCTCCAAATTACTATCTATGGCAATCAAATTATACCCTGCCGCCATGTGCGCCGCCTCGAGCAGCGGTTCGGCATTTAGCTATTTAGTGGCGCACATGAAATGCCGGATTCGGCTCTACTAGATTGAGTGTGCGATATTATGCAACCTTGCATAATTCGACCTTGCATAATCTTTGAGTGCGGTTTGTATTGGAGGACATGTATATCGACTGAGGTAACACGTCCGCCCCGCTCTCTCGCCGCGCGCCGTGGTACGATTTTTGAGTTTGAAAGTCCCGCCGTGCTCCGGCTGCCCTTGCAGCTCGGCGTGCGGCCGCACGTAAAGGAGCCATCATGGCCGGTATGAACATGCAGCAGATGATGAAGCAGGCTCGCAAGATGCAGGAGCAGCTTGCCGCCGCGCAGGAGAACCTCAAGTCCCAGACCGTCGACGCCTCTGCCGGCGGCGGCATGGTCAAGGTGACCGTTAACGGCGAGATGGAGCTCGTCAACCTCACCATCGATCCCGATGCGCTCGATCCCGAGGACGTCGATATGCTGCAGGATATGATCATGGCTGCCGTCAACGAGGCCGTCCGCGGCGTCAACGAGCTCGCCAACAAGCAGATGGGCGCCATCACCGGCGGCCTCAACATCCCGGGCATGCCGTTCTAAGACACGCATATATATGAGTGCCAACCACAGTCTGCAAAAACTGCTCGATGAGCTGGGCCGTCTGCCGGGCATTGGTCCCAAGTCGGCCCAGCGCATCGCCTATTACCTGCTCGAGGCCGATGCCGAGGAGGCCCGCCGCCTGGCCGAGGCCATCCTGGAGGTCAAGCAGGAGGTCCACTTTTGCAGCCGCTGCTTTAACTACGCCACGGCCGACGAGTGCTCCATCTGCCAGGACCCGATGCGCGATACCACTCGCATTTGCGTGGTGGGCGAGCCGCGCGACGTCCAGGCGATCGAGCGCACGGGCAGCTACCACGGTCTCTACCACGTATTGGGCGGCGTGATCAGTCCCATGGACAAGATTGGTCCCGAGCAGTTGCACATCCGCGAGCTGCTGGCGCGTCTGGGCCACGAGGATATCCATGAGGTCATCATCGCCACCAACCCCAATATTGAGGGCGAGACCACGGCGAGCTACCTGGCCCGTACCATCAAGCCGTTGGGCGTCGAGGTGTCGCGTCTGGCAAGCGGCCTTCCCGTGGGCGGCGACCTGGAGTATGCCGACGAGCTTACGCTTGGCCGCGCCATCGAGGCCCGTCGCGCGATTTAGGTGGCGAGCCTGCTCCTGCCGTATGTTTTCCTCGCGACGCACGGGGTAGTCATAATTTCCCCGTGCGACTGTGGGTTTGTTGTGCAACAAAGATGCTTCGTATCCGCTTATCGCATGGATGCTTCCGCTCGCATCCTTAATTTGCCCATTCGTTGCGCAACCTTTTGGGTTCGCTGATACACTCAAATATGGATTTGAATGAATGCGCCGCTTCTGAGCGGCGTGTTTTTCTTGGAGGAGAACGCATGCGGCCCGGTGGCACTCAGACAAAGCGCGGCGCCGCGGTGCGCATGCGACGCCGACTGGGCTTGGCGCCGCGGGCGTACGCACTGCTATCGTGCTCGCTGGTGCTGGTCATGGCTGGCGTTACTGCCTATGGCATGACCGTGCCGCCCATGATGCAGGCGCATGCCGCACGCGAACCGCGCGTGGGACATGAGGTCAAAAGTGACCTGGGCACCACGACTGGATATGCTTGGGCAAGTGTGGTCGGGCATATTGTGTTTGGCACCGACGATGCGGACGGCGTCGAGGCCCCGGACAACGAAGTCAGGCTTGCCAATGGCAAAACCATCGTGCTCACCAACACCAAGATCATCGATCGGTTGTCCAACAATAGCGTGGCGGCAACGGTGAATAAGGTCGAGCAGCAGAAGGAGCAGGACGCCCAGCAGTCCGGAAAACCCGGTAGCTCGGATACTTCTGGCTCCGGCTCGGATTCATCGAGTTCGGGCGGCGGCTCTGGGTCGGGTTCCTCTACCGGAGGGTCTGGAAACGGCGGCTCGACGGGCGGCAACGCTGACAACGATGCAAACTCCGGTGGCCTTTCCGCTGCTGAGGAAGAGGGCATTCACAGTTGGCTTGTGACCAAGTACAACATGCTCGACAGTTACGTTTCTCGTGCCAATGACGTGGTCTCGACCTATAACTCTACGGGAGATCCCAGGCCGTGCGACAGCCTGGTCGGGGAGATGTTTGTCATTCGAGCCGAGTTCGGTCGTCAGACATTCTCGCCCCGGTCAAAGTGGTATCAGCAGTATGCCAATCTGTGGGGCTGTTATACCAACCTATGTCAATGGGTCGGCCATTACGGCGATGATGACGTCGCGCTCGGTAACTTCAACAATAACGTGGCGGCGCTTGCCCTATGATGACCGATCTTGCATCCACCACACCACAATCGCTCGGTCGCGATCCCATGGTCGGCCTGCGCCTGGCGCGTGTCGACGGGTTTGAGCCGGCCATTGCGCTCGGTCAGGACGAGCTGCCTGCCTATCTGCGTCGTTTTACGATGCTGTTTGCCGACGATGCCACCATGCGCCGTGGTGGTATCGGCCGTGTGACGCGTGCCGTCAACGCGCAGGGCGAGGCCGTGGCGCTCAAGCAGCTCATCTTGCCAACGCG
>CABUZF010000033.1 GCA_902495985.1 uncultured Collinsella sp. | reverse complement strand
CGAGCGAGACGCGCCCGTAAAGGCAGCGTAGCCCACAAGCGTTATCGCCAGTATCGCCCGCTGAAGACCACGTGAGCACCGAGTCTTTTGCAATACACCCTCGATTACAAACCCCACGATAGCCAAATGGCTGCCCGAGACGGCGATAAGATGCGCCGTTCCCGTCACCGAAAACCAGTCGCCCGCCGGCTGGGCGCGCAGCTCGGCCGAACGACCGCAGACGACACCAGCTATGAGCGCACGCGCCGGGTCGGTCGCAGGCGCGATGGACGTTAGCAGCCCATTTCGCAGCCGAAGCAGCGGGCCCGGAGAGCCCTCATCGACCGGCACAATCCGAACGGCTTGAACCTTGCGCACCTCGCCTCGGAGCATGCGCGATCGTCCATATGCATCGTTCTCAAAACGTGAAAAACGACCGATAACACGCACGTGCGCCCCGACCTTGAGCTCGCGGTCACACGATAGGCGAACCGTTGCCAAGTTCTTACCGTCCGCGCGTGCCTCGCAGGTATAGGAATACACGTCGTCGTTTATGGATGGATCACCCTGCACGACAAACTCGAGGCTGCTTGCCGCTCGACCGTCGAGCGCCTTCGAGGCGCCTAGCGTGCCCACAGCCCACCACGCCGAGACGACCGCTCCCGCCACGAGACCGACGGACGCGGCATACAGCCACCGCTTCCAAGGGGCAAGCCGCGCACAAGATTGAGCCAGCAAAACGAATACCGCCGCCGCAACGGGAATGGCCCATAGCGGCCCGACTGCCGGCGCCTGCTCCCTCAGCAGCGCATCAGCGGTCACGTTGAGCACCAAGGCGCAGCTCATGCACATGCCGGCACAAAGGGCCATCGTCCACGGCATCAGGGGTCGCGGAGGCATCACATGTTCGCGCTCGGTCGCACTCATACGCAGATACAATCTTTGATTTTGGCGAGCTTCTTCTCACCGATCCCCGACACACGCATCAGATCGTCAACTGAGGCAAAAGCACCGTTCTTTGTCCGCTCATCGATAATCGACTGGGCCATGGAGGGACCGATGCCGGAGAGCGTCTGCAGCTCTGCCGCGCTTGCCGTATTGATGTTTACTAGGCCTATTGCGCGACTCACGCCCGATGATACGGAAGTCCCACCATCAACACCGACTTCCGCAATGGACGTCTGCTGCTCCCCTACCGTTGGAACGTGAATCTTCTGTCCATCGACGACCTTAGATGCCCGATTGAGCCCCGTAACGTCTGCCTCGGGCGCCAGCCCGCCGGCGGCATCAATCGCCTGAGCCACCCGAGCGCCGTCCTTGAGGCGGTATACACCGGGCGACACAACGGCGCCATCAACATCGACATAAACCTCTGCCGCGGCAGACGCCTTAGGCGAAGAGCCTTCGGATGTCTTTCCGCTCGAGGCATCGCCGGATCCCGGCTCCACCAACGAGCCCGAACCGTCAGTGCGCTCAAACGACACGCCGCCGGCACCGCCACCAAGGTTCGCCATCGCCAAGCCGCTCGCCATCGCAATGACGACCAGTATAGCCATCACCACTGCCTTATGACCGAGCAGCTTGTCCGCCAAGCGGTCCATCCGTTTGACCCGTTCGTGTTGTTCGCGCTGCGCCATAGCAAAACCTCCCAACAACATCGTGTCAGGAAAAGAGTCCTGCAACAGCCATTCTCCAAAACCGGTTTTCGCGGTCAAACCAAAAGCCGACCAAAACCTTGCGAAATACTGTCCATTTATTCAGGCACACGTCAGCAAATGAACACTTAGCCGCAAAATGCCCAGATCGCAAAAGACCGACGATGCAGACGCATCGTCGGTCTATGCACAAAATTACTCGTGATCTTGGTAAATCTCACGCGGAGCAAGCTCCGAATGTTTGCGTTTTAAGGTCTTAGGGGCCTTATACGTGTTGCTCTCGAAGTCAATGTACTCGGTCTGCTTGAGCAGGCGCTCGATCATCTCCTCGTGATCGAACAACTCCCAGGCCTCATGCACGGCATCAAGTTTAGCGTGCGTCTCGGGACGGCGCGGCATAAACAGCGTGCAGCAGTCGGGCGCGGCCTCAGTCGAGATATCGAACGTACCAATTTCCTCGGCGCGCGCGATGATCTCCTGCTTGTCCGAACCGATGAGAGGACGGAACACGGGGATCTTCACGGCCTCGTTGACGGCCATGATGTTCTCAAGCGTTTGGGAGGCAACCTGCCCAAGCGATTCACCCGTAACGATGGCCTTGGCGCCCTCGATGTGTGCAATGCGCTCGGCAACCGAATACATAATGCGGCGATACATGATCACGCGCAGATTGCTGGGACAGGTGACCGAAATCTCACGCTGGCAGTCGCCAAACGGCACCACATACAGGCGGCCGATCTGGACACCCGGCTCAAGCGCACGGATGATGTCCTGCACCAAATACTCGCTCGTATCGGGCGTCTGCGGACGACCGGAGAAATGTACCGGCACGCACACCGCGCCGCGACGCGCGAGCATCCAGGTCGCCACCGGGGAATCGATACCCGACGACAGCAGCGTCACGACCTTGCCGGCAGACCCCACCGGAAGGCCACCCACACCGCGCTCAGAGCGCGCATACACATAGACGCTACCCTGGACCACCAGCACGTGCACCATCGCGTCGGGGTCGTGCATCTGGACCTTTTTATCGGGAAACGCCTCGCACAGCACCTCGCCTACCTGCCGATTGATATCAATCGAGGTGAGCTCATAGTCGGTGTTCGAGCGCTTGGCGTGAACCTTAAACGACTCGAAGGGACCAAACTCGCGCAGCGCCTTCACGGCGGCGGCGCAGTACTCCTGCGGGTCGCGGTTCGTGTGATATGCCAGGGACACGCGGGCAACGCCGGGGACGGTGCGAATGACGCGCGCCGCCTCGTCGGCCTGATGCTCGTTAAAGGTCACGAGGATATAACCGGAAATTCGAGACACGGCATTCACGGAAAAGGCGGCCAAGGCCGCCTGAATGTTATCCATGAGGATATGCTCAAAATGTGCGCGGTTCTTACCCTTCAGTCCAACCTCGTGATAGTGGACCAGGCAGACGCGAGCCGCCATTTAGGCTTCAGCAACCTTGTGGCCGAGCGCCTTCTCGTAACGGGCCTCGTCGTAAGAGATGTCGCCGTCGACAATCTCGTCCATAGCCATCGAGATGGTATCGGCACCGGAAAGCCCGATGGTGATGTCATCGACATCCTGGACGGCAAGCACGCGGTTGTGCTGGCCACGCAGCATGCTATTGATGTCGCAGGCGCGCTTGGAGGCAAGCGAAGCAAGCAGGAAGCGGTTGTGATCGGTCTTCTCCAGAAGATCGTCAATGCAAGGCTTTACAACGGACACGGACCTCAGATCCTTTCATGCATATCGAGAACGCGAACGAGCTCATCGGTCGCGCGGTCGAGATCGTCATTTACCACGACGTCGTCGTAGCGGTCGGCAAGGGCAAGCTCATCGGCGGCGTTTGCCATACGCAGCTCAATCGTCTCGGGCGTCTCGGTACCGCGACCGACTAGACGCTCGCGGAGCACCTCAAGCGAAGGCGGCTTGATAAAGATCAGCACGGCCTCGGGGAAACGCTCCTTCACCTGCAGGGCGCCCTGGACATCGATCTCCAAAATCAGAGACGCGCCCGAGGCAAGCTTGGATGTAACCTCGCTCACCAACGTGCCGTAGCAGTTACCGTGGACCTCGGCCCACTCAACAAACTCACCGTTTGCCACGCGGCGGTCGAACTCCTCGCGCGTCAGAAAAAAGTAGTTGACGCCGTCGACCTCGCCTTTGCGTGGTGCTCGCGTGGTAGCCGAAACCGTCAGGCCCAGGTTAGAGCGACGCTCGCGCACACGAGTGACGAGCGTGCCCTTGCCCGCGCCTGACGGTCCAGAAATCACAAAGAGCTTGGAATCCTGAGCGCTCACTTATTTGGTCAGCTGCTCGAGGAGCTGCTCGCGCTGACGGACACCGAGGCCCTGGACGCGACGGGTAGCGGAGATACCGAGCTCCTCCATGATCTTGGCGGCCTTGGCCTTGCCATAACCGGGGAGAGACTCGATGAGGGTGGAAACCTTCATGCGGGAAGCGATGGGGTCATCGGAGTTGAGCACGGACTCGAGGGACTTCTCGCCCTTCTTGATCTGCTCGCGAAGCTCAGCGCGGGCGTGACGTGCGGCAGCAGCCTTCCCAAGAGCCTGCTTGCGCTGCTCATCGGTAAGCTGAGGGAGTGCCATTCGTACCTCCAAATAGTTGGGTTATATCTGATTCAATAATTGGCATTTTAGCACGTAGAACGTACAAAATGCCCAATCGCGGGTCCATAGGTTAGACGATACCCGCAAAAAGTGCAATATACTGCGCCCAAAGTTAAGCCCCTGACCTGCGATTCCACACAAAGGATGGGAAAGTTTACGCAGGCACAGGGGCTATTTTGTGCTAATGAGACCCAAAAGTGGTGACTTAGGGGAATCTTTTACGCGACGTTTTCGACCAGCTCGACGACGATGGCGTCAAAGGCGGCGACCGGATCGTCGGCGCCGGTGATGGGACGGCCCACCACAATGTGGCTTGCGCCTCGCTCGATAGCCTGGGAAGGCGTCGCCACACGGGACTGGTCACCAAGGGCGGCACCAACCGGACGCACACCCGGAGTCACGATCAGGGCATCGGGACCCAACAGCTCACGCATGTCGTGAGCCTCCATCGGCGAGCACACGATGCCATCGATGCCGTTGGCCTGAGCGAGCTTTGCCAGGCGGGCGGCCTCCTCGGCCACGGGCGACTCGACGCCAATCTCGCTCAAGGCATCCTGATTCATGCTCGTGAGCACGGTGATGGCGACGAGCTTGGCGCGGTCCTCGCGCGCCTCCTCGGCACCCTCGCGGCAGGCAGCGAGCATGGCGCCCGAACCCAAGCCGTGGACCGAAAGCAGGTCGGCACCGGCAAGCGAGGCCGAGCGGGCGGCACCGCGAACCTGATGCGGAATATCATGGAACTTAAGGTCAAGGAAGACCTTAAAGCCCAGGTCCTTAAAGGTCTTGACGATCTCGGGGCCCTCAGCGTAATAGAGCGTCATACCAACCTTAAGCCAGGCGGCATGGCCCGAAAGCTCGTGGGCGAGCTCGAGCGCACGCTCGCGGTCGCAGTCGAGAGCGACGATTACGCGGTCGCGGGCATCGGTCTCTAGCATTCGAAAGCACCTACCAGTTCGTTGATGTCCTTCACGCCCTGGGACTCAGCCCAGGCCTCGAGCTCATGCGCGATCTTGAGCGAAGCGCACGGATCGACGAAGTTGGCCATGCCGACCGACACGCAGGTGGCGCCGGCCAGGATAAACTCGGCCGCATCCTCGCCGGTCATGACACCGCCGACGCCGTTGATGGGGATATCGACGGCCTGGGCAACCTCCCAGACCATGCGCACGGCGATGTGGTGGCACAGCGGGCCCGAAAGGCCGCCCTTGGGCTTGGCCACGCGGGACTTGCGGGTATGGACGTCGATGGCCATGCCCTGAATGGAGTTGATGACCGAAAGGCCGTCGGCGCCGGCAGCCTCGAGGGCCTTGGCAATCTCGGCGACGTTGACCGGCGCCATCTTCACGAACAGCGGCTTATCGGTCACCTTGCGGCAGGCAGCCATAACGGATGAGGCGCCCTCGGGCGTAGAGCCCATGGCGGCACCGCCGGCGGCGATATTAGGGCAGCTCACGTTGATCTCGTAGCCGGCAGCCCAGGGGCACAGCTCGACATACATCTCGAGCGCGCGGACAAACTCGTCAACGGAGTGGCCGGCAACCTGACAGATGACCTGGCAGCCGTCCTTGGACAGCTGTTCGAGCCACGGACCGGACTCGCGGGCAAAGGCAGCCACGCCGGGGTTCTGAAGGCCCACGGAGTTGATCATACCGCCGGGAATCTCGGCCATGCGGGGCGCGGGATTGCCGGGCCAGGGCTCAGCTGCGCAACCCTTGGTGGTGATGGCGCCCAGCTGGGAAACATCAAAGAAGTTCTGGAACTGCCAACCGTAGCCAAAGGTACCGGCTGCGGTGTTGATGGGGTTCTGCATCTTGACGCCGCCGAAATCGACGGCCATGTTCACGGTACCCACTAGAAGACCACCACCTTGGAAGCATCGAACACGGGGCCGCACATGCAGGCGCCCTTCATACCGTCGACCGTCTCGACATTGCAGGTGTTGCAGGCGCCAAAGCCACAGCTCATCATGCGCTCAAGCGACACCTCGCAGTACGCACCGGCCTCGGCGGCAGCGGCGGCGACTTTCTTCATCATGACAGCGGGGCCGCAGCTGGCCACATAATCGTAGCCGCCCTCGCCGAGCAGCTCGGCTGCCGGGTCGGTGCAAAAACCGTGCGTGCCCAGCGTGCCATCATCGGTGCAAACGTTGACCGTGGCGCCCAGCGCGCGGAACTCATCGACACCCACGGCCTTGGACGCGGTGCCAAAGCCCAGGCACACGTCGACGGCCACACCCTGCTCGGCAAGCTTGTCGGCAAGGCACAGCACGGGCGGAACACCGATGCCACCGGCGACGAGCAGGGCCTTCCTGGTGCCCTCGGGTACCATCCAGCCACGGCCACCGGGGCCCAGCAGGTTAGAGGTGGAGCCAGGGCCCATCTGGGACAAACGACGGGTATCGTCGCCCACGACGGCGTACCACAGCTCGACGGTGCCGGCCTCGGCGTCGGCGCGGTAGTAGCTCAGGGGCACGCGAAGCAGCGAGGACGCATCGCCGGGTACGGCGATGTTCACAAACTGACCGGGCTTGAGCGCACTTGCAAGCTTGGGGGCCGAGATGACGAGCGAGAAGATGCCGTCGGCAATCTCCCGGTTCGAGACGACCTCGAAGTCGTGCATGCGTGCAGTGGAAGGTGTGGGCATAGACGCTCCAATCCCCCATGCGGTTGCATGGTCCAAACTAATAGAAAGCGCGGCACCGCAAGGGCGCCGCGCACAAAAGCGATAAGGCTATGCTAGCAGATGCAGCCGTCGGCAAGCGTCTGCTTACCGCCGACAAACACATCGGTGGCACGACCGGTGAGCGTGCGGCCGGCAAAACCGGAGTTCTCGGCGCGCGACTCGTAACCGTCCTCGCCAACCGTCCAGGTGGCGGACGCGTCGAACACGGTCAGGTCGGCAACGGAGCCCGCCTTGACCTGAACCTGGTCGAGACCCAGGATCTCACGCGGCTTGATGGCCATGAGCTCGACCATGCGGCCCATGCTCATCTTGCCCGTGTTGACCAGCTCGGTGAGTACGAGCGACAGCGAGGTCTCGAGGCCGATCATACCAAAGGGCGCAAGCTCGAACTCACGGGCCTTCTCCCACGGGGTGTGAGGAGCGTGATCGGTGACGATAACGTCGACGGTGCCGTCGATGACGCCCTGACGGATGGCCTCGGCATCCTCCTCGGTACGCAGCGGCGGATTGACCTTGAGCGAGGTGTTGTAGGTCTCGTCCAGGTCGTTCTCGGTCAGGAACATGTGGTGCGGGGTGGCCTCGCAGGTGACCTGAACGCCAGCGGCCTTACCGGCACGCACGATCTCCAGGCCATGGGCGGTGGAGATGTGCTGAATGTGCAGCTTGGCGCCGGTCAGCTTGGCGATCTCGATGTCGCGAGCGATCTGGAGCTCCTCGCCGGCAGCCGGCCAGCCCTCGAGAGCCAGACGGGTCGAGACCTTGCCCTCGTTGATCTGGCCATGGCCGACCAGGTCCTCGTCCTGGCAGTGGCTCATAAAGACCTTGCCGAACATCTTGCCGTAGTCCATGCAACGACGGAGCATACCCGCGCCCTGCACGCCGCGACCGTCGTCGGTGAAGGCGACGGCGCCGTGGGCGACCATATCGCCCATCTCGGACATGGCCTCGCCCTTAAGACCGCGGGTCATGGCACCCGACGGATAGACGCGGCAGTGACCGACCTCGGCAGCGCGGGACTTGACGAACTCCACGACGGTGCCGTTATCGGTGACGGGATCGGTGTTGGGCATGGCGCACACGCCGGTAAAGCCGCCCTTGGCAGCTGCGCGGGTGCCGCTCTCGATGTCCTCTTTGACCTCGTAGCCGGGCTCGCGAAGGTGAACGTGCATATCCACCAGGCCGGGGACGAGGTACTTGCCGGAAAGGTCGCGGACCTCGGCTCCCTCGACGGCGAGATTCTCGCCGACCTCGGCGATCTTGTCGCCGTCAATCAGGACGTCAACGACACCGTCAAGCTCGACGGACGGGTCGACGACGTGGGCATTCTTAAGAAGCAAGGCCATTATCGGCACCTCCAAGCAGCAGATACAGGATAGCCATACGCACGCAGATACCGGCGTAGACCTGCTCCAGGATGACGGAGCGTTGCGGGTGGTCGGCCATATAGGAGTCGAACTCGACACCGCGGTTGATGGGGCCCGGGTGGCAGATGATCGCGTCGGGCTTCATGAGCTTCTCGCGGTCCTTGGTCAGGCCGAAGAGCTTGTGGTACTCGCGAATGGTCGGGAACGGGGCACCCTCGAGGCGCTCCTGCTGCACGCGCAGCATGTAGACGACGTCCAGCTCGGGCAGGACGGAATCGAGATCGCTCGTCACGTGGTCGCAGCCCAGGACCTCGGGTGCCGGAGGCAGCAGCGTGCCGGGGGCGACGGCGTAGGTCTCGCAGCCCATGATCTTAAGGGCGGGGATCAGCGAACCGCAAACACGGGAGTGCGCGATATCGCCAACGACGGCGACCTTCAGACCGTGGAAGTCGCCCTTGTGCTCCCAGATGGTGTACAGGTCGAGCAGGGCCTGCGTGGGATGGTTGTGCTTGCCGTCGCCGGCGCAGATGACGCTCGCGGGCGAGTTCTGCGTGACGATGTAGGGAGCACCGGCGTGCTTATCTCGCACGACGATGCAGTCGATCTTATAGGCGTTGAGGGTCTCGACGGTGTCGACGAGTCTCTCGCCCTTGACCGTGGAGGTCGAGGAGCCGCCAAAGTTGAGGCTGTCGGCCGAAAGACGCTTCTCGGCGAGCTCGAAGGAGCTGCGGGTGCGCGTCGAGGGCTCGTTGAACATGTTGACAATGGTCTTGCCCTTGAGCGTGGGGACCTTCTTGATCGCACGCTCGTTGACCTCGGAGAACGCCTTGGCGGTCTCGAGGATGAGCTTGATGTCCTCTTCGGAGTACTCGGTAATGTCGATCAGGTGCTT